>JAMPDH010000017.1 GCA_023665725.1 Clostridium sp.
CAACAGATTCATCTTTTATAATAACATTTTCAATTTGTTTTTGAACTTCTTTTTCTTCTATATTTAAATCCATATCAATTATTTTATCAAATATAAAAGCTAATAAACTTATAGTTAAAAATATTGAACTAATTATTTTATGTAACATTTCTTAATAAATGGTATTATAAAAACCAATGAAATATTTAATAAACTTAAGTTATTTAAACTATCGATTGAAGAAGTATTTGGCATTGTATATTCATATAAATCACTTTCGTCATAAATAGGTTCATATATATTTTTATCAGAATTTATAGTATCAGAAGGTTCATTTTTTTCTACCTCATCTTTACAACATTCTTTACAATATGTAATACTTAATCTAGTAGATTTATCGATCATAATACTATATTCTTTATTATTTGATAATTGTTTTATAATGTAATTGCCATATGGAATATCAGATAATGTTATTTCTTTATTTAAGTCTATAGAATATGTATTTATAAGTTCATCATCTTTATATAGCTCTATAACATCAGTTGTTAAAGTATCATTTTCACAATTATTTTCACATTTTGAAAGTGATATATTAAAATCATATTTTTTAAGATAATTTTTTATAATCCCTAAATCTACACTTAAATACTCATCACCTTTTGTTCCATCAAGTTCAAATTTATATTTTTGATTATTAGTTCTATACTCTGTAAACTCGCTTAATTCTTTTACATAGTAATTGTTATATGGAAGTAATATATTAATTAATATATTACCATTACCATCAGTAATAAACTTTTCAAGTAATGTATCTTTTTTTATAATTACATTACCATCAACTATAATATCATTATCTGTATAAAGTCCAAATTCTACTCCTTCCTTAGAAGTGAAATCATATTTAAAATCTTCTCTTAATACTTCAAAAACTTTATTTAATTTTATTTCAGACATTTTTAAGTATAATTCAAGTACTAAATTAACATTTAGATTTTTAGAATTTATAGCAAATTCATAAACATTCTCATCTTTTAAATAACCAGTAACTTCACTATCTGTTTTAATATAATATGAGCCTATATATAGTGGTGTAGAAAATTCTCCATTTTCATCAGTAGTAATATTCATTACTAATTCATCTTTTTTATATAGTAAATTACCATTAATATCATATATATCATCTTTAGCATACAACTCATATTTTATATTTCCTATTTTTCTTTGGTCATATATAAAACTGCCATTATATGTTTCTACTGTCTGTGCGCGTGTTACGACATTTATTTTTCCATATTCTCTAATTGTCTCATAATTTATTTTTGAGTTTACACTTTCTATTCCTTCACTATATATAAGTCTTTGGGAATTCCCAGATGTATATAAATAAGTTTTAGTATTTTCTGAAAACTTTCTAATCATATTCACTTCATTTATACCAAGTGTGGAAAAATTAATTGTTATACTATTACTTCCTTTTATAATTTCATTATTATCTACTGTGAATTCATTTATTATATTATTATTATCTGTTAAGGTTAACGATTTTTGAAATCCACCTTTATATGTCTTATTAACAAAAGATGGTAATAAGCTAGAATTTTCTATTAAACTTAATATTTCTTTTTTTTCATTATCTATATTTATTTTTGTACCAGTTTTATTTATACCAGTATACCAACTAACATCACTTCCTATAATAGTTTCCCATATTAAGCCTTGAGTCGCTAAAAAATAATTATCACTTGTATGATTTTTATATTTATAACCAAAATATATTACCTTTTTAATATATTCTATTTTTTGACTGCTTAATCCTAAAGAACTCAAATCCTGTGTTCTTGTATAATCATATGTATTTACAAGCGTTTTTGGTTCAACACAATAAACAATATTTCCATCAAAACTAAATTTAGAAACTTTATTACTATAAACACTTCCATTAGATTCAAAATAATAATAATTATTAGTAACATTCCTTTCTAATGTATAAGCATTTACATTTGTCTTAATAAATAAAAGCGTTACTAATGCTATTAATATGTATATAATTTTTTTCATATTTTTTCTCCTTTCGAAAATGATTATACTCATACAAATTAGATCATCAAATTAAAAAAAAGCAATATTTGATATATTAATATTGCAATTTTAAAAAATTATATATAATATTTTTAAATATTTTAACAAGTTTATTTAATTACATATTACTATTATATAAAATTATTAAGTTCTAAAAATTTGATATAATTTTGTACCTATTACTTGTAATATAGGTGCTCTATAAATAAGGCAAGGATTTTTATCTTGTATTGCCTCTATTATCTTATTAGAAATAGAATTTAAATTATGTTTTTCTAAAAGGCTAAAAAATAAATTTTCCTTTTTTCTTATTTCTTTGATCTGATTTTCAAAATAACTATCTATATCCATAAAATCATATTTATTTTCAAGCATTACTTGATTAAATCCTGTATGATACATTCCTGGTTCAATAATAGTAACTTTTAAGTTTTTTGATAAAAGTCTTAGTTCCTTTCTAAGTACTTGAGATAACATTATTATACTAGATTTTGTTGCGCAGTAACTTCCTAAAAAAGGTATTGGTAATATTCCCGCAAGGGATGATATCATTATTATTTTTCCACTATCATTTTTTATCATATTTTTAAGAACTACTTGCACTACCTCAAAATTGGAAAAAACATTTACTTCAAAATTTTCCCTTACTTTATTCATATCTATTTCAGCAATAGAACCACCATTTCCTATTGCTGCAAAACAGATTAAAATATCAATATCTAAACATTGTATATTTTTTCTATCTAAATCACTTGTAACATCTAACTTTAAACATTCTATGTTACTATAGTCTTTATATTTTCTAGAAATAGCTCTTAATTCTATCTCTGTATGAACAGTTACATATATTTTATAATTTTTATTTTTAATTTTTTCAATTACTGATGCTGCTATTCCGCTTCTCGCACCTGTTAATAATATTGTATCCATTTTCAAACCACCATTTATATTATTGCTGTTATATTTAATTTTACACAGTGAAAATAATTATTTTTCATTTCTAGATATATTTAAAACTATTCCAATTGAAATTAAAGTTATCATTAAGCTTGAACCACCATAACTTAAAAATGGAAGTGTTACACCTGTTACTGGTATTAAACCTACTACAACCATTAAATTTAAAAGTGCTTGAAATGAAAGTTGAAACATTATACCAAAAGATAAGTATTTTCCAAATAAATCATTACACTTTTTAGATATTTTAAATCCTGTAATTATTATCGTTAGAAAAAGTGCTGTAACTAATAATATTCCAAAGAATCCAAACTCCTCACTTATTATCGAAAATATAAAATCTGTTTGTGGTTCTGGTAAATAAAAGTGTTTTTGTCTTGAGTTTAAAAATCCAAAGCCAAATAATCCTCCAGGACCTATTGCATATAGTGATTGTATTATTTGAAATCCACTACCTAATGGATCAGACCATGGATTTAAAAATGATAATATTCTAGCAAGTCTATATGGGGCGATTAATATAAGTGCAGTTATACCTGCTACTCCAAAACCCACAAGTCCTGCAAAAAACTTTATACTAACCCCTCCAACAAATAATAATCCTATTATAGAAACTACTATAATCATTCCTGTTCCAAAATCAGGTTGAAGCATAATGAGTCCGAATATGAAAAATAGTACTCCAAGTATCGGTAAAACTCCTGACTTTATGGATTTCATTTTTTTCTCATTATTCATTAAATATTTTGATGTAAATATTATAAGTCCAAGTTTTGTAAACTCACTAGGTTGTATTCCAAATGATCCTACTCCAAACCAACTTTGACTACCATTTCTAACAATACCAATTCCAGGAATTAATACTAGTATTAAAAGTATTATACAAGTAATTAATATTATGTTTGCTCTTTTTAAATAAACTTTATAATCTATTTTGCTTACTATAAACATAAGAATTAATCCTATTATAAAAAATAGTGCCTGATTTTTTACATATTTAAGGGGATCTCCATATTTATATTCTGCCCATATATATGATGCAGAATATATCATTATAATACCAAATATAGATATTAAAATAACAGAAATAACTAATAATATATCAACTGATTTTTTCTTCATAAAAGTACCCCAAAACTAATTGCACACATAGCTGCAATTAAACCAATTATCCAAAATAATCTTACAATATTAATTTCCTTCCAGCCAAGTCGTTCAAATGTGTGATGAATAGGTGTCATCGGAAAAAGTCTTTTTTTAGTTAATTTATAATAAAATCTCTGTATAACACAACTAAGCGTTTCTATTACAAATACAAAACCTATTATTAGAAGTAGTAATTCATGTCTAGTAAGTATAGCATATGTACCTAGTGTTGCCCCAAGCGCGAGTGATCCTGTATCTCCCATAAATATTTTAGCGGGGCTTACATTAAATACCATAAATCCAAGTAATGAACCAGTTAAGGCAAAACCAAACAATGCAATATCACTATATCCTTCTAGCCAACCTGTATTCCATGAAATAAGTGAAAAAGTAATAAATGCAATTAGACTAAGTCCCCCTGCTAAACCATCTAATCCATCTGTAATATTTACTGCATTACTACTAGCAACAAGAACAAGTAATATAAATATCCCATAAAACCATCCTATATTTATTTTTATATTAAATGTATGTATCCATATTAAAGGTTCATTTCCTGATGCCATAAATATATAGAAAAATATGACTGCAATTATAATTTGTAAGATAAACTTCATGCTTTCACTTAAACCTTTATTATTATTTCTTTTAATTATTAAAAAGTCATCAATAAATCCAATTATGGAATAACTTATAAATGTAAATATAACTAATATTAATGTATAATTAATATTTATTTTTTTAAATATACACATGAACATTACACATATAAGTGTAGGTATTATAAATATTAATCCCCCCATTGTAGGTGTTCCTATCTTTTTTTTATGCCTCTCTTCTAAATATATACTTAAACTTTGATTAACTTTCTTCTTTCTTAATAATGGAATTAAGAAAAATCCTGTAATAAGAGAAAATATAAAACCTATCATCATTGCCATAATAGACTTAGTTAATATTATCACACTTTTCACCTTCTATTCTGTTAATAATAATCTTACACTTGAACCCTCTAAAATTCTAATTCCTGCACTAGGAGATTGATAACTTATGGTATTTCCATTTCCAGAAAATTCTAGATCAAATCCCTTTAGTTCTTTTTTAGCATCACTTACTGAAAGTCCTACAACATTTGGAATTGTAACGTATTTTTTATCTCCATAATTATATTTTTTTTCTGTTGTTCCGTCCCTTTTTTCTATATTTAATATATCTATTGCATCTAGTAAAATATTACGTGCTATAGGAGCTGCAACAGTTCCTCCATATTGAGTCACACCTTTTGCATTGTCTATTGCAACATAAACTATTATTTCCGGATCATCGGCAGGTAAAAATCCTATAAATGATACAATATAATTTCCAACTAGATATCTACCATTTTCAACTTTTTGAGCAGTACCAGTTTTCCCACCAACTCTATAACCATCAATATATGCTGGTCTTCCCGTTCCGTTACTGACAACACTTTCTAATGTTTCTCTTACCTTTTTACTTGTTTCCTCACTTATAACACGTCTTACTAAAGTTGGATTAGTATCTTCTATAACTGAGTTTGTAACTGGTTCATTTAAACTTTTTACTATATAAGGTTTATATAAATTTCCACCATTAATTGCTGCACTTACTGCAGTTATTTGTTGAATTGGTGTTACACTTACACCTTGACCAAATGCTGTAGTACCAAGTTCTAAGTCACCAATTCTATCTACATTGAATAGTATTCCTGAACTTTCACCATTTAATTCTATTCCTGTTTTTTTACCAAATCCAAATTTATCAATATAAGAAAATAATTTTTCTTTTCCTAGTTTTAAACCTAAATTAACAAATCCAGGATTACAAGAATTTTCTACTACTTGTCTATAGGTTTGTTCTCCATGACCTCCATGCTTCCAACAATGAAGAGTCGCTCCCGATACAGTAATTCCTCCACTGTCATAAAATGTATCATTATCTAAATCTACAATTCCTTCTTCTAGTGCTGCTGAAAGAGTTATTATTTTGAATGTCGAACCAGGTTCGTATGTTGCCCATATAGGTAGATTTCTATTAATTTCTTCTACTGTATAATCGTTATAATTACTTGGTGAAAAATCAGGTTTAGATGCTATAGCAAGTACTTCACCAGTTTTAGGATTCATGGCAATGCCAAGAGCTTGATCAGGATTGTATTTAATAATTGCATTATTTAACTCTCTTTCTAACGAGGATTGTAATTCATAATTAATAGTTAAAGTCAAATTGATTCCATCTTGTGGTTGTTCATATATTTCACTAAGTTGCAATTTATTTCCTTTAGCATCACTAAAATATTTTATGGCACCATAACTTCCAGTTAAATAATCATCATATAAAAGTTCTAGTCCACTTAATCCTTGATTATCTATTCCTACAAATCCCATGGTATGTGAAAGTAATGTATCATGTGGATAATATCTTTTAGATTCTTTAATTAAATAAACACCAGATAGTTCTAATTCACTTATTTTATCAGCTGTTTCATAATCAAGTCTTCGCCCTTCTGGATGCACTCTTTCAATAGAGGTTTTCTTACTTACATGAGAATACATTTCTTCATATGTGACACCTAATATTTCCGCGAGTTTTTCTGAAGTTGTTTCTTTATCTTTAACTTGATTTGGTATTATCACAAGTGATACTGTTGTTATATTATCTGCTAAAACAACACCATTTCTATCATATATAATCCCTCGATTACCTTCTACTGGTAAATTTCTACTCCATAAATCTGTTGCATAATCAGAAAGTTTTTGATAATCTATTACTTGTATATAAAAAACTTTAGCGATTATAATAATAAATAAAAAAATAATTATAAGTAAAACTATTTTTATTCTAGAATGTACATTTTTAAAAAACATATTCCCACCTAGTGAAGAATATGTTTTTTTAATAAAATTATGTTATTTATTAAAGCTAGCTCTAATATGTTTTTCTTAAAATTTATGAAAAAAAAAGAAAGATAACTCTTTCTTTTATATATAAAACTTTTATAATATTTCTAAATTCCATAAAATGTACAGATTATAAAGAATACTATACCTAACACTAAGGTTAAACGGCTCATAAATAATTCTCCACCACGTTCTTTACGATTGGCAAATAAACTATCATTTCCACCTGTAATAGCGTTAGACGCACTTTCTGCTTTTCCACTTTGTAAAAGCGCAATTGCTATCAATAATATTGATACTATAATAAGTACTACTTGCATAGACATCCTCCTTAGGTATATAATATACCACATTTTTTTCCCCTTTGCAAGTTTATATAATTTCTGATAGTAAATTAGGATTTTTTAAAGCTTCTACAAGCAAATCTATTTCTTCTTTTGTATTGTAAAAATAAAAACTTGCTCTACATGTATTTTTTACTCCTAATTCATCTTTTAATATTTTAGCACAATGGTTACCTGCTCTTACACAGATTTTATATCTATTTAAATATATAGCAAGGTCCTGTGAAAAAATATCTTTTAAGTTAAATGATATTATTCCATTTTCACTCTCCTCATTATATATTATGATATTTTTAACTTCTTTTAATCTACTTATAGCATATTTTTTTAATTCTTTTTCATAATTGTGTATTTTTTCCATTCCAATACTATTAATATACTCTATAACGCTTCCAAATGCAATCACGTCTGCAATATTTGGAGTCCCTGCTTCAAATGTATAAGGTAGATCCTTGTACATTCTAACTCCGTTATTATCAAAGGATGCATTCATGCCACCACCAAATAATAATGGTTTCATGTTATTTAATAATAATTCTTTCCCATATAATATTCCAACACCGGTTGGTCCACATATTTTATGAGAAGAAAATGCTAAAAAATCTATGTCTAAATCTTTTACATCTATTTTAATATGTGGAACACTTTGAGCTCCATCTACAATAACAAGTATTCCTCTTTCATGAGCATATTCAATTATTTCTTTTAAAGGTCTAATGTCTCCAACAACGTTAGTTATATGCGCTATAGAAATTACTTTTGTTTTTTCTGTAATAGAATTTTTTATATTTTCTAAAGTCAATTCATATTTCTCATTAAGTGGAGCATATTTTACATCTATTCCTACTATCTCTTTTAATTCAAACCAAGGTAGTACATTTGAAGCATGTTCACTTTTACTTATTATTACTTCATCATTTTGTTTTAAAATATATTTACAATATCCAAAAATTATTCTATTTAACGAATCTGTACATCCAGAAGTAAAAATTATTTCCTCTTGTTTTTCTGCACCTATAAATTTTCTAACAATTTCTCTTGTATTTTCATACATTTTATCTGTTTTCAAACTTATATCATAATCACCTCTATGTGCATTTGAACAATATTTGTAATAATAATCATTTAATGCATTTAATAATACCTTTGGTTTTAAGGTAGTTGCGGCATTATCAAAATAAATTAAACCTTCATTTAACATAGGAAAATCTTCTCTATTCATAAATCACCTCCAATAATTTTCAATTTTTTTAGTTATTAAATCTTTTATATCTTCTAAATCCAAATCACTTAAAATAAACCCTTTTACAAGTAGGTTTAATGCATCCTTTTTATTAATTCCTCTACTTTGTAAGTAAAACAATTCTTTATTTTCAAATTTACCTATTAATGCACTGTGGTTTGCATTTACATCAAATTCATCTATATAAAGATTAGGCTCTATTTTACATTTATTATTTGTTAAATTAATTATTCTATTTATTTGAGTTACATCACATTGTTTATTTCCTTTATATACAAATGATGATACATTAAAAATAATTTTTCCATTTTTTATTGCAACTCCATTATTTTTTATATAACTAATTGTTTTAGCATTGTTATGATTTATTACTAAATCATATTTTTCTTTATTTACACCTATTGTTTTAAATATATAATTTATTTTTGAACCCATTCCATCTAAATTTATGATAACATTCTCACTTATACTATTCATATCGTTAAACTTAAATACATATAAATTACTTTGTTTATTTAATCTATATGTAGTTCTTATTTTTGATGATATACCTGTTTTAATTTCATATAATTTAAAATTTACATAATCATTTAATATAATAACTATTTCTAATTTTGAATCTTCTATTAGACTATAGTTTAAATAAAGTTCTGTATCCTCTTTTACTTCTATTGTTATTTTTTTTACGATATCATTAGAAGATATGCATAAAATTTTTTTATCTAAGTTAATAGATTTTAAATCATTATTAACTATATCTATTCTATTCATTTTCTTTACTTTCCTTAACGATACAAGTACTAGATACTAAATTTTTTTCTAGTGTTTCATATCCATTTTGTTCAATATAATCTACTAAAGTGTAATCTCCACTTTTAATTATTGTTCCATTTATCATTATATGAACATATTCTGGTTTAATATAATCAAGAAGTCTTTGATAATGTGTTACAAGTAAAATTGCACATTTATATTCTTTATAATAATTCATTACATTTTCACCAACTGTTTTTAAGCTATCTACGTCAAGCCCTGAATCTATTTCATCTAAAAGTACAATTGAAGGTTCCAAAGTATACATTTGAAGTATTTCATTTTTCTTTCTCTCACCACCCGAAAAACCTTGATTTATATTTCTATGTATCATATCTTTATCCATTTTTAATTTTTTAGTATTTTCATCTAATTTATTTATAAATTCTAAAAGTTTAAAATCTTTATCTTTTTTAGTATGAAGCGCTGTTCGTAAAAAATCAGCATTTGTAACTCCCTCTATTTCAGGAGGTAATTGCATTCCTAAAAAAATTCCAAGTTGAGCCCTTTTTGATACATCTAAATTATTTAACTCTATATCATCAAAATATATTTTACCTTTTGTTACTTTGTATTCATTATCACCCATTATTATTTTAAGTAAAGTGGATTTCCCTGTTCCATTTGGTCCCATTATAACATGTATCTCACCACTTTTTATTTCTAAATTAAAATCTTTTAATATTTGTTTCTCATCAATAGTTGCAGATAAATTAACTATTTTTAAACAGTGCATACGTATCACTCTCCTCGTAATATTATACTAAATTATATAATAAATTAAAAGATTAGTTGATTAAAATTAATTAAATATAACATAATATAATGAATATTCGCAGATATTCACACAAAAAAACATAGTGAAAATCCACTATGTTTTAAAATTGGTAAATTATTTAATAACTTCAGAAACGTTTCCAGCACCAACTGTACGTCCACCCTCACGAATTGAGAATTTAGTACCATTTTCAATTGCAACTGGTGCGATTAATTCAACAGTCATTTCAATGTTATCTCCAGGCATAACCATTTCAGTTCCTTCTGGTAATTCTATAACACCTGTTATATCAGTAGTTCTGAAATAGAATTGTGGACGATAGTTACTAAAGAATGGAGTATGACGTCCGCCTTCTTCTTTTGTAAGTACATAAACTTGTGCTTTAAATTTTGTATGAGGTGTAATTGAACCTGGTTTAGCAAGTACTTGGCCTCTTTCAACTTCTGAACGATCAATACCACGTAATAGAACACCAGCATTGTCTCCAGCCTCTGCATAATCTAATTGTTTACGGAACATTTCAATTCCTGTAACAACTGTTTTTTTAGTATCTTTAATACCAATAATTTCAACTTCATCATTTAATTTAAGTTGTCCACGTTCAACACGTCCTGTAACAACTGTTCCACGACCAGTAATTGTGAATACATCTTCAATTGGCATTAAGAATGGTTTATCAGTATCACGAACTGGTGTCTCAATCCATGTATCAACTTGTTCCATTAATTTATCAATTGCTTCTACATATTTAGGATCACCTTCAAGTGCTTTTAAAGCTGAACCTCTGATTATTGGAGTATTATCTCCATCAAATTCGTATTTATTTAAAATATCACGAACATCCATTTCAACGAAATCTAATAATTCTTCATCGTCAACCATATCACATTTATTTAAGAATACTACCATACGAGGTACTCCAACTTGACGAGCAAGTAAGATATGTTCACGAGTTTGTGCCATAACACCATCTGTAGCAGCAATAACTAAGATTGCTCCGTCCATTTGAGCTGCACCTGTAATCATATTTTTTACATAGTCAGCATGTCCTGGACAGTCTACGTGTGCATAGTGTCTAGTATCTGTTTGATATTCAACGTGAGAAGTGTTAATAGTGATTCCACGTTCTCTTTCTTCTGGTGCTTTATCGATATTTGCGTAATCAACAAAGTCAGCGTATCCTTTCTTTGCTAAAACTGAAGTAATAGCAGCTGTTAAAGTAGTTTTACCATGATCTACGTGTCCAATTGTACCAATGTTAACATGTGGTTTTGAACGATCAAATTTTTGTTTTGCCATTTTTAAATTCCTCCCTTTATTTACAATTTCTATTTTATATTATTATTTTAAAAATATCAACTATTTTTAGTTAGTTTGACTATTTTTTAAGTTAAATTCTTTTTTTTTGAAAAATTTTATTATAATTTACATATTAACTTTTATTCTGCATGACCATTTTTCTTAATTATATCTTCTGAAATATTTTTAGGTACTTCCTCATAATGATCAAATTCCATAGTGAAATTTCCTCTACCTTGAGTATTACTTCTTAAACTAGTAGCATACCCAAACATTTCTGAAAGCGGTACCATTGCATCGATTGCAAGTGCATTTCCTTGAGATTCTTGACCAAGTGGTTTACCACGTCTAGAAGTTATATCTCCCATAACGTTTCCTAAATATTCATCTGGAACTGTTACTCTAACTTTCATAATAGGCTCAAGTAATACTGGTTTACATTTGTTCTTAGCTTCTTTTAAAGCCATACTTGCAGCAATTTTAAATGCCATTTCACTAGAGTCAACCTCATGATAAGATCCATCAAATAATGTTGCTTTTACATCTACCATAGGATAACCTGCAAGGACACCTGTTTTTAATGCATCTTGAAGTCCTTTATCTGTAACTGGAATATATTCACGTGGAACTACTCCACCTACTATTGCATCTACAAATTCATAACCTTTATCTGGATTTGGTTCAAATTTAATCCAAACATGGCCATATTGCCCACGACCACCTGATTGTTTTATATATTTTCCTTCGCATTCAGCGGTTTGTGTTATAGTTTCACGATAAGAAACTTGTGGATTACCAACATTTGCCTCTACATTAAATTCTCTTTTCATTCTATCAACTATTATATCAAGATGAAGTTCTCCCATACCTGCAATTATTGTTTGACCAGTTTCAGCATTAGTGGTTGCTCTGAAAGTCGGATCTTCTTCAGATAATTTTTGAAGCGCTGTTGCCATTTTTTCTTGGTCAGCTTTTGACTTTGGTTCCACTGCAAGTTCAATAACTGGTTCTGGGAATTCCATAGATTCTAGAATACATGGATTCTTTTCATCACATAAAGTATCTCCAGTAGTTGTATTTTTAAGGCCTACTGCTGCTGCTATATCTCCTGCATAAACTTCTGAAATCTCTGTACGATTATTGGCATGCATTTGAAGTAGTCTTCCAATTCTTTCTTTTTCATCTTTAGTTGAATTTAATACATAAGATCCACTATTTAAACTTCCTGAATAGACACGGAAGAATGTTAATTTTCCAACAAATGGATCTGTTGCTATTTTAAATGCTAAAGCACTAAATGGTTCTTTATCAGATGGATGTCTTTCAATTTCTTTTCCATCTAAATCTATACCTTTTACACTAGGGATATCTGTTGGTGATGGTAGATAATCAACCACTGCATCAAGAAGTAATTTAACACCTGTATTTTTATATGCAGATCCACACATAACTGGGAAAAATTCTGCAGCAAGTGTTCCTTTTCTTATACATTTTTTGATTTCATCAATTGTTACTTCTTCTCCATTTAAGTATTTTTCCATTATTTCTTCATCAAATTCAACGACTTTTTCTATTAATTCGTTTCTTTGAGTTTCAACTGTTGACTTTAATTCTTCTGGAATTTCTACCTCAGTTGGCATTTCTTCTGCTTTTCCATCATATTTATAAGCTTTCATTGTTAAAAGATCAATAACACCAGTTAGTTCATCTCCTGCACCAATTGGCCATTCAATAGGTGCATAATTAACACCTAATCTATCTTTTATTGTTTTTAAGCTATATTCAAAACTTGCACCTATTTTATCCATTTTATTTGCAAAAATAATACGTGGAACTTTAAATTCAGATGCTTGGCGCCATACTGTTTCTGTTTGTGGTTCTACTCCTGCTTGGGCATCAATAAGAGCAACTGCTCCATCTAATACTCTAAGAGAACGAGAAACTTCTACAGTAAAGTCAACATGTCCTGGGGTATCTATTATATTTAAACGATGACCTTTCCAATAAGCAGTTGTAGCTGCTGATGTAATAGTAATTCCACGTTCTTGTTCCTGAGCCATCCAGTCCATTTGTGAAGCTCCGTCATGTGTTTCACCAATTTTGTGGATTTTACCAGTATGGAACAAAATTCTCTCAGTTGTTGTTGTTTTACCAGCATCAATATGAGCCATTATTCCAAAATTACGAGTATTTTGTAAACTATATTCACGAGCCATACTTTATTTTCCTTCCTTCTATATTACCAACGATAGTGAGCAAATGCTTTATTTGCTTCTGCCATACGATGTGTATCTTCACGTTTTTTAACTGCTCCACCTGTTCCATTTGAAGCATCTATTAGTTCGTTTGCTAAATTTTCAGCCATTGAATGACCGCCTCTTAAACGAGCATATTGAATAATCCAACGAAGTCCTAAAGCTTGACGTCTATCTGCACGTACTTCAATTGGTACTTGATAGTTTGCCCCACCTACACGACGAGATTTGACCTCTAGTGCTGGTTGTACATTTTCTAGTGCTTTCTCCAATACTTCCATTGGGTCTTTTCCTGTTTTTTCCTTTATTATTTCAAAGGAATTATATAAAATTGTTTGTGCCTTACCTTTTTTACCATCTATCATCATACTATTAATTAACTTTGTAACTAATTTAGAATTATAGATAGGATCTGCTAAAACATCTCTTTTTACAGCACGTCTTTTTCTCATTATTATTTCCTCCTTTCAACTATTTTTGTTTTGGTTTTTTAGTACCATACTTAGATCGACCTTGACGACGTTTTTCAATACCAGCAGTATCTAATGTACCACGAATTATATGATAACGTACACCAATTAAGTCTTTAACACGTCCACCACGAATTAATACAACGCTGTGTTCTTGTAAATTATGTCCTTCTCCAGGAATATAAGCTGTTACTTCCATTCCATTTGAAAGTCTTACACGAGCATATTTACGAAGCGCTGAGTTTGGTTTTTTTGGAGCCATAGTTCCTACACGAGTACAAACTCCACGTTTTTGAGGTGAATTTAATTTTGTTTTCTTTTTATCTTTACTGTTATAACCTATTCCTAAAACCGGTGCCTTACTCTTTTTAGTCTTTGCAGTTCTTCCTTTTCTAACTAATTGGTTAATTGTTGGCATATTTTTCCTCCTCTCCTATGCACACTTCCAGGTGTATCATTTTGCAGTTTAATTATAGATTTACTTGCGTAAACCTCTAATTAAATACACTAGTAATATACCATTTTAATATATGTTTGTCAATCAAAATTTTTAACATATTTACAAATACTTTATTTATTAATAATATAATAAAACACCAAATAATTAATATGGTGCCTTATTTTAAATAATATAACTTACTTATTTAATCAATCTTTGTATTATTTAAACTTATAACTTTTACAAATTCATATATGTTATTTTTATTTATAAAATCAGAATTACTTAAAATATTTTCTTTTATTATTGTTTCTTTATGTTGAAGAAATATTCCTCTATATTTTCTTAAAATCTTTTTTTTAGCTTTATTTTTATCACTTTCAAAAGTGCCCATATCACTACTTACAATATTTATGTCAAATTTCTCATCTTCAAAGTTTTGTGAATGTTCTTTAAAATAAAGATTTAATATTTTAAATTTTGAAATAAATTTTTTTAATTTTATATCGTCAACAGAATCTTTTTCTCCCATTAAGCAAAGAATATCTACTAATATTTCCTCTTCAAAGTTAATTATTATAAATGGTAGTAATTCTTTATCTAATTCTTTTATTTTTTCTAAAGTTTTCTCTTGTTCTTCCTGATTTTGTAACATTATTTCAAGATTTAGTTTTTCCTTGTAATAATTTAATTTAGCTCTTAATAAACTTTCTTGACTTTTTAAAAATGATTCTAAAATATTAGCATCCATACTACTTCCTCTTTCCAGTTCATATGATAAAACATTATTATTAATTTGTCAATTCTTTCTATTTTGATCAAATTCAGATTTTTATAATATTTTATTTTTGCATAACTCTTAATTTAAATTCATTATTATTTAATTTTTCATATATACTATAAGCATTATCATACATGATTTTATTTATTTCATCTTCATTAAAATATTCTTTCAATTCTTTTTTTATTTCATTATTTATATTTGAATAATCAAAAATATTTGAATACTTATATAATTCATTTCCATAAGAAAATTCCATATTATCACTACTTAAAACTATATTATTAACACTTCCAACTAAATCTTTTACATGTAGTATATGACATATATATAATTTCTTTAAACAATCCATGTATTGATCGTATAAACTTGTATTCATTAATGCCATCTTTTTAGACATAGATTTATTTAAGGTAAAATTACAATGTTCAATTATTCCTATTTTACCATCTACATTAACTAAAGCTTTAATTTGTTCATCTGTTAAATTCCTTTGAACATCATTTATAAATTTAGTATTAGAATGGGATGCATATACTACAGCAAATATACCATTTTTTCTATAATCTTCTATAATACCTATAATATCAAAAAAGGTCTTTTCATTAGCATGTGATAAATCTATTCCTATATTAAGTTCAATAGCCTTTTTTATTAATTTTTCCCCATCTTTAGTTAAACCTATGTCACTACGATTACCTGATCCATATTTATTTTTATTATTCCATACAGGTAATATAGCATTTAATCCTAATTCTTTTAATTTTTCTAAATCTTCTATTTCTAAATAGTCGCAACCTTCTATAGATGTTAAAACTAATATATCATCAGGAATATATTTTTTTAAAAGATACATACATTTCTCAAACATTTCTACAACGCTTATATTTTTATCATAATAATTAATATGATATTCTTTTTCCATTTCATCTTCACTCATAAAAGAAAGATTAGCTATTAATCCTTTAACATTATTTTTATTATAATTTTTTATCCACTTTTCTATATAGGTAAAATCATTTTCCTTATAACACATATAAAGTTTTGTTAGTAAATCATAGTGCATATCAAACATAAATATCCCCTACTAATAATATGTTAATTAAAACATAATAATATTTATTAATATTATACCTTAATTTATAAATAAGACAAGAAAAAAAGATATATAAATATATATACCTTAAATTCTTTATCTAGTTTTTCTAACTAATATGCCATCATCTGAACTATTTATAGCTTGGTCCAGTTTCTTCTTTGCTTCTTCATATGCAGGAGCAACTATATCATTATTACCTGTTGTTTCAAATACTTTATCAATTAAATTTTCTTGTCTTACTTTTAAAAGAACAGGTACTAAGTTCATTTGATCAATAAAGCTTAGTCTTACTAAATGTCCTACATTAGCATTCCATAAACCTTTTTCTTTAATTTCTGCCATTGTTGGCATTTTCCCTTGATTATATAATTCAAATATTTCTTCATCTATTTTATCATCTGTTGTATCTGGAACCCATATTCCTTTTACTATTTTACGAAATATATCTAATCTATCCACATCTTGAATAATTGCTGTATTAGTTGAATATAAAACATTCTTTTCCTTGTCAGTTTTATTTGAAGCAAATATTTCGCTTAAGTCATAATTTCTAAAAGTTTCTATATAATCTTTCACAATTCCATTTAAAAGATCTGGATTTACCTTAGAATGAGCCTTAATAACTCTCATAACTTCTTCATCATATATTCTAATATCTGGTATCAATTCTTTTAATAAGCCATCATCTTTTATAACAATTGATCCTAAATCGCCATGGTCTTCCATATTAGGATAAAAATTTTTAAGTTCATTAACTTTAAAAGATCCAGTTACTTTTAACTGTTCAAATCTACCAATATCATGAAATAAACTTTCAAGAACAAGTAAATTTTTAAATGATGAATTATAATTAGTAAATAGTGCATCAGTTAGTAAAGCCTCATCTAAAACAAATAATGAATGGTTTTGTTTATCAATATACCCATTAATTTTTGCCTCATCATTTTCATTTACATATTTATCAGTATAATTTTTAAAAATTTCTTTTTGTTCATTAATATTTTTTATATCCATTAAAATCCTCTTTTATTCTCTTATTTATTAACCTTTTTATTTTGTTCTTCATATGGTATATCTAATTGAGAGCAAATATCCTTAATAAGCATTAATTTATGTTCATTAAATATATTTTCATATTTTTCTATAATACAATCCTTACCTACATAACCCATAGGATCGTACTCAGATAAATCTCTCATATCTACTTCTACTACATTTATATCAAACATTTCTTTTTCTTCTTCATTTTTACTAAATAAATATTTTTTAAAATCATTATTTAATATTATAAATTTATCAACAAATGTTTTATAATGTTCTGTGTAATTCTCTATATCCATTAAACCTAAGCCATAATCACTAAAAAATTTCATTTCTTTTAATAAATTATTTTCGTTTTCTATTAATATAAAAGGTATTAATCTTTTTTCAATATCAATAATATTTTGAAGTGTATAAGATAACCAATAAAATATTACAGATTTATCACTTTTATCAAATGATTTTATATTATATAGATCATCTAATTTTTGATACTGATTTACAGTTTTTTGATATGATTGCAATTTGTTTTCTAATTCTTGTTTATATAAAGATAAAGTTTCTTCTAATCCTTTGTTTTCCATTTCAAATTTCCCCCTAATTAAAATTTATGAAATTTATAATAACGTATTAAATAAAATTTGTCAAATTAATCTATTTTACTTTTTCTCTATGTTCATTATATATTTTTGTATAAAATTCTTCCCACATTTTAAGCACATGCTTATCTGAATAAAATTCACTTATATCTTTTGAATATTCACTATATTTTTTATATTCTTTCTTATCATCTTTTAATACTTTTATTTTTTCTATAAAGCCTTTATTATTATTAGAAGACATATATTTTTTAAATAATATATCCTCATATAAATCTAAATCTCTAAGAAGTAATGGTTTATTTATATTTACAGCTTCAAGTATAGACATTGGGAATAATTCATTATATGAAGGCATAAAAAGTATATCTGACATATTATACATATCATTCATTTCATCTCTTGGTACAATTCCTAGAAATTTAACATTACTAGGTGGATTATCATATATTTTTTTAAGTTCATTATATCCATCTGTGATCTTTCCAAATGAAAATCCTCCACACCAAACAAACTGAACATCTTTCATTTTTTTAGCAATCTCTATAAAATCTAAAACACCTTTTCTAGTTTGCACTTGCCCTACACCCAATACTACAAAGTCATCATCTTTTAAACCGATTTTTTTTCTAATTTCACTAACTTCTTTATCACTTTTTTTATAAAAAGTATCTTTACTTACATAATTTGGAATATAAACTACTTTATCAGAAGAAATTTTATTCTTAACCAGCTCTTTCTTAAATATAGGATTTACTACTACTAAATAATCTGCTTTATTATAAAAATCTATAACATATTTTTTAAAAACAGCAAAAATTGGTTTAGGTAATTTTATACTTCCATCTAGTGTTGTAGGGAGAAAATGTACATGGGCAACATTTACACCTTTTGTAGTACTCATTTTCATATAATTACCTAAATCTACTGTATAATGATGTAATATATCGGCATCTTTTTTAGAGTTTTCTATTATTTCAAAATTCTTTAATCCTTTTTTTACTAAACCAACTTGTTCATCATAAGCACTTCCAACACCTTGTCCCTCTACTTTATTTGCACTTGATAACATATTTATAACAATTTTATTCATATACAAAAAACCTCTCTAACGTTTTATTTATAAAATTATTATAACACCTATATAATAATTTAGTAAATCATAAAAATAAAAATATGAAAAAATTCATATTTATTTTTTTTGCTTTACTTTTTCCTCTTGATTTTCTATAACGCCTTCTCTTTTTAAGAAAAAAGTTATTTTCTTAAGAATTTTTTTAATTCTTATTGATACATTTTGTGGTGTGCAACTTAATAATTTTGCTATAGATGCTTCATTATATTTATCGTAAAAATATAGATGTATTATTTTTTTATCAATATATGACAATTTTTCAAGTATATTTTTAACTTTTTCATACTCAAATTTATCTTCAAGCAATGTTACAAAATCAATAGAAAAATCTTCCATATCATCCTGATCACAATAATTTACATCAAGTGATTCAATTTTATTACAATCATATTTTTCTTCTTTTTCTATAAATCTTTTTATAGCATTATTAACTCTGCAAATTAAATATGTTTTAAAATTATAATTGCTTTCAAATTTAAAACTATCTACATATTTAATTAAAGTTTCTAATCCCAAACTTATTAATTCCTCTTCATCATAACTTACTTTAGAAAAATTTTCGTGAACATAATCTATAACTAATTTAATACTATGTAGAATTAACTTATTTCTAGCATCATTATCTCCAATTTGATATTTTTTTAAATAAACGTATTCTTGTTCTTTTGTTAACTCTTCTGGAATATTTTCACTCATAAATAACTTGTTATTCATATTACTTTACACCCCTTTACAAATTTTAAATGTCATTATAATAGCATATATATTTACATATATCAATATTTTTTTAAAAAAGCCTATAGCTTTTTCTATAGACTTTTTAATTATATAATGCAACTACTAGTATAAGTTCTTATAAAGTTACCAACTATTTTTCCTCCTTCAAATATTATTTCAGTAATAATATGAAGTAAGGCCATCATAAAAGGTAATAATAATACTGATGTTACAATAAGAATTATCTTCTTATTTTTCTTTATTAAACTGAGCATACTGACTTGCTTATTACCCTTCTAATAGCAGTTCCAAAACTTTTACCTATATCAAATATGGAAGCAATTCCTTTTACAATAGCGGTAACCCATCCAGATGAAGCAAAGCTTGATGCTCCTCCATCTATTTCTAATAATTCTTTCCTATTTAAATTTCTCATTTTTCACCTCCTTAATTACAACGCAAAGGTCTAACATATCCATCTATCGCACCAATAAGGAATACCACTCCTGCCGCTATTAATAGACCAACACCTAGACTAATGCCTCCACCATTTACTTTTTTTAATTCTTCATTTGTTAAATTTTTCAAATTACATCATTCCTTTCTTAAAAAATTTAATTATTTCTTTTAACAATGTTGTATCATTTCCTTCAAGATTTATGTTAAGTATATTATTCTCTATTTTATAATTTTCTTCCAAATCTACATTTAAAAGAACTTCTCGATAATTTTTATTATTTTCTATCACATAGTCCTTACTTATAGACTCTATACTAAAATTGTATATTTTATTATCTAAAATAAACCTATTTCCTATATTACTAATATTTTTTTCTTCAACAAGTAATATTAGATGATTAGAAGTAAATATTGATATGTAGCTTTGATATTTTTTAAATTTATAAAAACCTCCAAATATGATAAGAAAGGTCGAAAAAGAAATTAAAATGAATAACCAGGAAATTATTTTTAAGGGGGTTTTCCTGTTTAGAATTATACTGGAATTTTCATAAATATCTATATCATTCATTTTTACTTATCTCCTTTACTACTTGTCCATCCTTAATTTCTATTACTCTATCATATAAATCCATGTTATCAGTTCTATGTGAAATAATTATTATCATTTTATCATTATATTTTTTAAAAATATTTTTAAGTATTTTTCTTTCAAGATTAATATCCATTTGACTTAACCCTTCATCAATTATTAATATTTCAAAATTTTTAAGTAATGCTCTGGATAAAAATATTCTCTGTTTTTGACCACCTGAAATATTATAACCATTTTCCTCTATTAACATATTAAAACCAAGTTCATTTAAAAATTCATCCACATAACACATTTTAGAAATATCCATTATATCTTCATTCTTTATATTTTTATTTATTTTCAAATTATTATAAACAGTGTCTGAATAAAGTATTTCATTTTGTGAAATGTAAGAAATCATATTATTAATTGATTTATTTTTATAATCATTTATATCAAATCCATCAATAATTATTGAGTTTCTTGGCACACTATAATATTTCATAAGTAATTTAAATAAAGTACTTTTACCACTACCGCTACTTCCTAAGATTAGAATTTTTTCTCTTTTAAATTTAATATTTATGTTTTTTAATATCATTTTTTTATCATCGTATGTGTAATTTAAATTTTTGAATTCTATTATTTTTCCTTCAGGTTTTTCTAAAAATCCATCATCTTTCTTTTCTTCTAAGGACAACTCTAAAATTCTTTTTAATGCACTCTTTGCTTCCTTAATCTCTGGATCTAAATCTATCAAAGTTCTGATAGGTGACAAGAAATAACTAAGTAGATTGGTAAATACAAGTAACGAACCAAATGTAATTTCACCTTTAAATGTGATTATAGAACCAACAAATACAATTATTAAAAATCCAAATGTGTTTATTATTTCTTTTAAGAAATAAAGTATATTACTATAGTTATCAAACTTAAATATATTTTTTAACAATGCAACATATTTTTTTTCAAACTTTTCTTGTATTTCGTTTTCATTACCTAAATTTTTTACCGTTTCAAATCCATTAATAGATTCTACCATATATGACATGGTATCTGATTTATTAACTTGAACTATATTTATTATATTATTTATCGGCTTTTTAAATATTATGACTATTAATAAATATAACAGGACTAATATAATAGAAATTATAAATAATTTAGAATTTATTATATAAAGTATTATAATAGAGAGTACTGCTAAAGGTAAATCTATAAATAATGAAAGCGCTACTTTAGTTACTATTTCCCTTACACTTGCTAAATCATTTAACCTTGAAATTATATCTCCTGTTGCCCTAGAATGATAATAATTATATGGAAGTGAAATTATTTTATTATATACTCCTAATGTTAAAAACAAGTCTATTTTTTGATTTAAATAAATTACTAGTTTATTTCTAAAAAAATCACTTATAACTTTTAATATATTTATTCCTATAAAAAATATAAATAACATTAATAAATAATTTTTAGTGTAATTTAGTCCATCAAGTATATATTTCAAATAAAATGAACTTATGACAGAAAATAGTGTTACAAAAAGAGATAGGAGTATTGTATTTACAATAAGTGTTCGATACGATTTCATAATTTCAAATAAAAATTTCATTATTGAAATATCTTTACTTAATGGGAGTTTTTTAACTGGGTATAATATTATAAGTATTCCATCCCATATTTTTTCAAAATCTTCAAAACTAATTTTTTTTAATCCAGTACTTGGGTCTGCAATTAATAGATTTCTCTTAGAAAAGTTAATATCATATATTACTACAAAGTGTTTATACCTATTATCTATAACAATATGCGCAATAGAGGGAAGTATTAAATTATCTTTAGTTATTTTATCAATAGTTGTTTTAACTCCTGTTGCATTAAAACCGATTTGCTTAGCTGCCTCTATTATGTGAAAAGCCGTTGTTCCATTTTTATTAGTTTTAGTAAACTCCCTTAAATTAGTTAGTGGTAAGTTACCTTTATAATATTTTATTAACATAGAAAGACAACAAGCACCACAATCTTTTATAGACTCCTGTTTTACAAAAGGATATTTTTTCATTTTTTCACCTCCTACTAATTACTTACAACAACTTTTACTTAAATCCTTTTTTTTTAAAATAATTACTCAGATTGTCGACAAACCCCACATTTAAAAAAATGTGAGGTTTTCTTTTTTATAT
>JAMPDH010000018.1 GCA_023665725.1 Clostridium sp.
AAGGCTATAGAAAAAGGTTTAAAAAAAGGAATTAAGCAAGGAATTGAAAAAGGAATTGAAAAAGGAATTGAAAAAGGCATTGAAAAAGGAATTGAACAAGGAAGTTTTAATAAAGCAATAGAAATAGCTAAAAATTTACTTAAAGAAGGAATTGATAAAAATATAATAGCAATATCAACTAAATTATCAGTCTCTGAAATAGAAAATTTAAAATAGTAAATCTATATTTACTCATTGTTATTTTGTTGTAAGTAGGAAAATAAATGTAAAATTTACGTAAAGAATTAAAATAAAGTACAATGCATAAAAAAATAATAGCAAAAACTATTATTTTTTTTGTATATTTGCTATAATTATTATGGGTGTTTTAAATGAATATCTATAATATTACAATAAAGGAATTAGAACAATATTTTGAAACTATTAATGAAAAAAAATTCAAAGCAATACAAATCTATGATTGGTTGTATAGAAAAAGAATAACAAGTTTTAATGATATGACTAACATAAAAAAAACAGTAATACAAAAATTAAATCAGGACTTTTTAATTGACAGTTTAAAAATATTACATAAAAATGAAGATAAAGATGTTTCAAAATATTTATTTGAATTAAAAGATAAAAATAAAATTGAAGCTGTACTTATGAATCATGATTACGGAAATAGTTTATGTATATCAACTCAAGTAGGTTGTAATATGTCGTGTTCATTTTGTGAAAGTGGAAGATTAAAAAAAGTTAGAAATCTTGAAATCTATGAAATGGTGTTACAATTTCTTAAAGTAGAAGAAGAAGCTAACATTAAGATAACTCATGTTGTACTTATGGGGATAGGAGAACCATTCGATAATTATGATAATGTAATAAAATTTATAGACATAATAAATAATCCGTATGGAATAGGTCTTGGTTCTAGGCATATAACAGTATCAACAAGTGGAGTAGTCCCAAAGATATTAGATTTTATAGAAAATGGTAAACAGGTTAATTTAGCAATTAGCCTTCATGCACCAAATGATGAATTAAGAAATAAGTTAATGCCTATTAATAAGGTTTATAATATATCTGAAGTAATTAAAGCAGTAAAAAAATATGTGGAAATTACAAATAGAAAAGTTACATTTGAATATATTTTATTACGTGATGTTAATGATACAAAAGAATGTGCCTTAGAACTTTCGAGATTATTAAAAGGAATAAATTGTTATGTCAATTTAATACCTTATAATGAAACTACACATATAGAGTATAAAAAAACATTAAAAGAAAATATTTTAAAATTTTATGATGTTTTGAAAAAAAATAAAATTAATGTTACAATAAGAAGAGAATTTGGAAGTAAAGTAAATGCCGCATGTGGGCAGTTGCGTTCTAATTATGAGGAGGGAAAATAATGGATTATTATTACTTAACAGATCCTGGAAAGGTTAGGACACATAATGAAGATAGTGTAATAATTGTAAAGAACAATACGGGAGAGTTTTTACTTGCTGTTGCTGATGGAATGGGAGGACACAAAGGCGGGGAAATTGCATCTAGCATTGCAATCTCACATATAGGTGATAAATTTAAGGAACTTGATAGCATTGGGACTAAAGATGATGCTATAGATTGGATAAGAAAGGAAGTAAGTGAAGCTAATAGATTGATTTATGAATATACTGCTCAAAATCCCGAGAGTCAAGGAATGGGAACAACATTAGTACTTGCTTTACTTACACATGAATTTTTGATTTTTGGAAATATCGGAGATTCATCTGGATATGTATATAAAGATAAAATGATTCATAAAGTTACTACAGATCACACGTTAGTTAATTTACTTGTAAAATCAGGAGATTTAACTCCAGAAGAAGCTAAAGAACATCCAAGAAGAAATGTTTTAATGAGAGCGCTTGGTGCTTCTACTAAGGTAGAAATGGATATAATAGATGTGGAAACTGATGTAGATGGAGTATTTTTATGCAGTGATGGTCTAACAAATATGTTAGATGATAGTCAGATAGCTAAAGTTTTATCAGAAAAATTAACGATAGAGGAAAAATTAAACAAATTAATAATAAAAAGTAATAATAGGGGTGGAACAGATAATATATCAGTTGCATTCTTGGATAAGGAGGTAAAATAATGATAGTAAAAGGACAAAAAATAAATGACCGTTATCAAATAATTAGAACTATTGGAGAAGGTGGAATGGCTAATGTTTATTTAGCTCATGATATTATACTAGATAGAGATGTGGCTGTTAAGGTTTTACGTGGTGATTTAGCAAATGATGAAAAATTTGTAAGACGTTTTCAAAGAGAAGCAATGAGTGCAAGTTCATTGTCACATCCTAATATAGTGGAAATGTATGACGTTGGCGAAGATGATGGGAATTACTATATTGTTATGGAGTATGTAGAGGGAAAAACACTAAAAAGCCTAGTAAAAAGAAGAGGCGCTTTAACTTTACCAGAAGTAATAGATATAATGTTGCAATTAACATCTGCTGTTACATGTGCTCATGAAAGCTATATAATTCATAGGGATATTAAACCTCAAAATGTTTTGATAAAAGAGGATGGAACAGTAAAAATAACTGATTTTGGAATTGCAATGGCATTAAACAGTGCAGAACTCACACAAACTAATTCTGTAGTAGGATCCGTTCATTATTTACCTCCTGAACAAGCAAATGGATTAGGTGCTACAATTAAAAGTGATATATATTCTCTTGGAATATTAATGTTTGAATTATTGACAGGTAAACTTCCATTTAAAGGAGAAAATGCAGTTGAAATAGCGATAAAACAAATGAAAGAAAAAATACCTAAAATATCTGATTACGGTCAAGAGGTTCCTCAATCTATAGAAAATATAGTACTAAGGGCATGCGCTAAAAATCCTAAAAATAGATATGATTCAGCACTTGATATGCATGATGATATAGAACATGCACTTGATGAAGATAAAAAATATATGGAACCATTAGTATATAGATATCCTGAACATGATGATTTGGAAGAAACAAAAGTTTTACAAAATATAAAAGATGCAAATAAATTAAATGAAACTGATGTAACAGATGATTTTATTGAAAAAAAGAAAGCAAAACCTTTAAATATAATTTTAATAGTACTTGCTAGTATAGTAGGAGTTGCTTTACTTACATTTAGTATATGGGCTCTGATTTTTTCAAAAAAAAGTGATAATGAAGTAAAAATACCAAATGTAACAGGATATACTACAGTAGATGCAGTTAATACATTGAAAGAAGCAGGTCTTGATGTAAATTTAGAATATACTTATGAAAGTAGTACGACTATAAATGAGGGAAATGTAATAAGAACATCTCCACAGGGGGGAATACTTGTCAAAGATAATGTACAAGTCACTTTAATTGTTTCATCTGGTGATAAGACTTTTGAAGTTAAAAATTATGTAGGTGAGTTATATAATAATATAGAAGGTAAACTTAGGGCAGAAGGAATAAATGTAGAATTTGAAACTAAGGAAATTACAGATGGAAGTGTTGAAAATAATACAATACTAGAACAGGATATACTATCTGGAACTATGATTAAAAAGGGAGATACTATTACATTTACAGTAGCTGATACAAGTGTTGAATATCCAGATTTTGTTAAAGAACAATGGAGTTTAGAACAAATACAACAATTTTGTGATGATAATGGTGTAAAACTTACTATAAAATATCAGGAAACATCAAGTTTTTCTGATGGAACTGTTTTATCACAAAGTAGAGAAGCTGGGACTGTTATAAATAATCCAACAACAATTACTGTAACTATATCAAAAGAACCAGCGCAAGTAGAAGAACCACCTATTCCTGGAACTCCAGAAGATAATGTAGGTGATGATATAAATGCAGATAATAATGCTGCTACTATAGAAGGAAATAATTAATGGTAGGAAGAATTATAAAATTAATTAGTAATGATTATACTGTAGAAACTGAAAATGGAGAAAAATATGTTTGTAAAGCAAGAGGAAAATTTAGAAATGATAAAATCACTCCATTAGTTGGAGATATGGTAGATTTTAATGAAGATAATAGATATATTATGAAAATTATGGATAGAAAAAATCAGCTTATAAGACCACTTGTTTCAAATGTAGATCAAGCAATAGTTGTAACAAGTGTTAAATACCCTGATTTTTCTTCTAATTTACTAGATAAATTATTAATCACAATAGAATTTAATAATTGTTTACCAATTATATGTTTTACAAAATTGGATTTATTAAATGAAATTGAATATAATGAAATAATTAAAATTATGGATTATTATAAAAATATAGGGTATACAGTTTTAACTAATAATGATTTAAATCTATTAAAAGAGATTTTTAAAAATAAATTAACAGTATTTACAGGTCAAAGTGGTGCTGGGAAATCTACATTATTAAATAAATTAGATATGAGTTTAAATTTAAAGACTAATGATATTTCTTATGCTTTAGGAAGAGGGAAACATACTACAAGACATGTAGAATTAATAAATATATATGATGGATTAGTGGCAGATACTCCTGGATTTTCTAGTTTAGATTTTATAGGTATGGAAAGTTCTGATATAAGAGATAATTTCATAGAATTTAATGAGTATAAACATTTATGTAAATATAGAGATTGTATGCATATAAATGAAACTGATTGTGGTGTAAAACAAAAGGTAAGGGAAAATATTATTTTAAAAAGCAGATATGATAATTATTTAAAATTTATTAAGAGGTGATATATGTTATCAGTATCAATACTTGGAGTAGAGGATATAAAAAATAAGATAAAAATATTAGATAACTTAGATGTTGATTATATACATTTAGATATAATGGACGGAATATTTGTAAATAATAAAACCTGGAATATAAATGATATTATGCCAGTTTTACAAAATATAAAAAAACCCTTAGATGTACACTTGATGGTTAAAGATGTAAAAAAATATATAGATGACTTTAAGGTTTTAAATCCAAAATTTATAACTTTCCATTTAGAAGTAGAAAATGATATTAAAAGTTTAATTTCATATGTTAAGTCTCTTAGTATTGGTGTTGGAATAGCTATTAATCCGAGTACTAGTGTGGATTTATTATTGCCATATTTGCCTTTTATTGATTTAGTACTTGTAATGAGTGTAGAACCTGGATTGGGTGGTCAGAAGTTTATAGAAACAACTATAGATAAAGTAAATAATTTATGCGAATTTAAGAAAAAATATAATTTTTTAATAGAAGTAGATGGAGGTATAAATAATATCAATATCAGAAAATTAAATTCTGATATAAATGTAGTAGGCAGTTACATAACAAAAAGTGATAATTATTTAGAACAAATAAATAATTTAAGAAAGGGTTAATATGATAAATATTAAAAATGAAGCTGTATCTGCATTATCCAAAGTATTATTAAACTACAAAATAGTATCAAAAAGTAATATAAATAGTATTCATGAAGTAGATTCTATGGTAGATTCTTCTCCAACAATTCAAACTATGTGGCCAACTTTTAATTCTAAAAAGCATACACTTTCATATTTACAAGATAAGATTGAAATGGATGGAAAAGAATATTTATATGATAATAGTTTGAAATATTTTACTTCTAAATCATTACATAAAATAGATCAAAATGATTATTACATTATAGAACATCATATATTGACACTTGATTATAGTAATATTCCAATTGTAAGTATTACAACTCAAACTAAATTTAAATCATTTCCGACTGATAAAATATTTTCTTCGCTTAATAAGGCTATTTCTAATTTGTCTCTTTGTGTTTATGAAGAAGATACAAATATATATTTAGGTAATAGACGTATTTTACATTCCCTTGGAGTTAAAAATATAGAAGATATAAATTTTTCAACTGTTGAAATAGATACTATAGAATATTTTGATTATTTAAAAGATTTAGACAATATATTTATAAAGCTTATATTTTGTAATAATGATCCAATATATTATAAATATTATAATGATATAATTTATCCTTCTGATTATTATTCTCTTATTTGTTTAAAGAAACAAACGGAAGTAGCAGAAAGAGAGATTAATTATTATATTAAACATAAATTTGGTGAAGAAATAAAAAAGTTTATTGAAAGTGATAATCATAAAATATTTTCACTTAAAAATTGAATAAAAAATTTTAGTATTGAGATTAATAATTTTAATTATAAATATAAAAATATTTTTTTCATATAATGTAGTATAAGGAGATTATATGGAGAAAATATTCAAAATAGGTTTTTATGTATTATTTATTGTCATCATCTTATTATTTTTCTTAAAGGATGTGAATTTTAAAAAGATGTTTTATAAAGATATTAAGGAAATTAAAAATCCTGATGATATTTTAGTTTTAGTAAATAAGAATAATAAATTACCAAATGACTATATTCCTAATGGTTTAGAAGAAATAAATATTAAATATTCCAATGAAGGAAAACTTTTAAGACATGAAGCTCGATTTGCTTTTGAAGCATTAAGCTCCGATGCATTAAAAGAAGGTTATAAAATAATTGCAGTTTCTGCATATAGAACTTATACATATCAAGAAAAACTTTTTAATAATTATATAGAAGAATATGGGGAAGATTATGCTTTAAATTGTAGTGCACGTCCTGGTCACTCAGAACATCAAACAGGACTCTCTCTTGATGTAATGGGTACCAATAATAGTTATGACGATTTTGAGGAAAGTAATGAATTTGAATGGATGATAGATAATGCTCATAAATATGGCTTTATTTTACGGTATCCCAAGGGTAAAGAAAATATAACAGGATATAAATATGAACCATGGCATTATAGGTATGTAGGTGTTGATGTAGCAAAAGAAATATATAAAAATGATATAACATTGGAGGAATATTTAAATAAATAGAGGTGGATTATATGGTATTAAATATTGAAGTAGACTCTAGAAAAATAAAAAAGGGTGATACATTTATTGCTCTTCGTGGTATTTCAAGTGATGGACATGATTATATAGATAAAGCAATAGAAAATGGTGCGAGCAAATTAATAGTTGAGGAAAAAGGTAATTATAATATTCCTTATGAAGTAGTTAAAGATACAAGAAAATATTTAGTAAATTATTTAAAAGAAAATTATGGTAAATATATAAATGAACTAAAACTTGTAGGATTTACTGGAACAAATGGTAAAACTACAAGTGCTTTCTTGTTATATACAGCTTTAAACGATTTAAATATTAAAACATCTTATATAGGAACAGTAGGTTTTTATATAGAAAAAAAAATATCTGCTTTGACAAATACTACTCCTGATATTTTAGAACTTTATAAAATGCTACTGACATCATATGAAGAGGGATGTAAATATGTATGTATGGAAGTTAGTAGTCAAGGACTAAGTTATAATAGATTAGAAGGATTAGAATTTGATTATGCTATATTTACAAATCTTACACAAGATCATTTAGATTATCATAAAACAATGGAAAACTATGCTTTAGCAAAACAACAGTTATTTAAAAAAATAAAACCAAATGGAACTGCTATAGTAAATTATGATGATAATTATAAGGATTATTATTTATTAGAAAATAATAATAATGTAACATATGGTTTTAATGGTGGAGATTATAAAATAGATAAATATATTCCAACTAATCTTGGCACTATTATTTCATATACTCATAATAATAGTACATATAATTTATCATCATTGCTTATAGGAAAATATAATACTTATAATTTACTTACAACAATAGTAGTACTTGATTTAATTGGAATAGGTTACAGTAGTTTAAAAAAGACTATAGAGGTTTTAAAAGCCCCTATTGGAAGAATGGAAACAATAATTTATAATAATAATAGTATAGTAATAGATTATGCGCATACTCCTGATGCAGTCGAAAAAATAATAACTACAATGAAAGAGGTTACAAAAGGAAATATTTATACTATATTTGGATGTACAGGAGATAGAGATAGAACAAAAAGACCTATAATGATGAAACTTGTTACTGATTTAAGTAAATATGTAATAGTTACAAGTGATGATTTACATAATGAAGATCCAAAACAAATAGTAAATGATATGCTTAAAGAAAACAAAAATAATAATTTTGAAGTTATAATGGATAGAGGAAACGCTATAAAAAAAGGTATAAGTTTATTAAAAGAAAATGATACACTTTTAATACTGGGCAAGGGGCATGAAGAATACATAATAGTAGGTGATAATAAAATACCTTTCCAAGATTTTAAGGTAGTTCAAGAATTAATTGAAGGAAATAGGAATTTAGTGAAATGAATGGAATTTTAGTAGTAAATAAATCTAAAGGTATTACAAGTAGAGATGTAGTGAATTCTGTTTCAAAGTTATTGCATACAAAAAAAGTAGGGCATACTGGAACACTTGATCCTTTAGCAACCGGTGTTTTAGTACTTACAGTGGGTACTGCAACAAAATTATCTGAATTTATAACACATGAATATAAAGAATATATAGCAGAAGTTATTTTAGGTATTAAAACAGATACATTAGATATAACTGGGAATGTATTAGAAGAAATGAATGTAAATATAGAAAAAAATGAAATAGTTAATATAATTTTAAGTATGAAAGGTAAATATTTACAAGAAGTACCATTGTATTCTGCTATTAAAATAAATGGTAAAAAATTATATGAATATGCAAGAAGTGGGATATCAGTAGAATTACCTAAAAGAGAAGTTGAAATTAAAAATATCAATATAATTGATAATATAAAATATGAAAATGGTAAAGTTTATTTTAAAATAAAATGTGAAGTTAGTAAAGGAACCTATATAAGAAGTTTAATTAGAGATATTGCTGAAAAATTAGGTGTAATTGGAGTTATGTCTAATTTACAAAGAACAAAGGTTGGAGATTTTGATATAGAAAGTTCTTATACATTACAGGATATAGAAAATAACAACTTTAATATAATATCAATATCTAAATATTTAAAATTTAAAGAAGTTGTTGTGGATAATGAAAATGATATAATAAATGGTAAAATATTAGATAATATTTATAATGAACCAATAATTTTTAAAAATAAAAGTAACGAATTACTTGCTATTTATAAAGTATATGAAAAAGATAATACAAAGATTAAACCTTGGAAAATGTTAAAGAAAGTATTGTAAAAATTAAAAAATAAGTGTATACTTATCTTGTACTCATTTCTTGGAGTAAAAAATTCTCCAATTTTATTCTAGGAAATAAGCGAATTATGATGAAAGGAGATTTAACTATGGCTTTAAGTAAAGAAGTAAAAGCATCACTAGTAAAGAAATATGCTAGAGGTGAAAATGATACAGGTTCAGCAGAAGTACAAATTGCAATATTAACAGAAGAAATAAAAACTTTAACTGAGCACATGAAAGAACATCCACATGATTATCATTCACGTCGAGGATTACTAAAAAAAGTAGGCCAAAGAAAAAGCTTATTACAATATTTAGTTAAAACAGATGTAACAAGATATCGTGAAGTTGTTAAAAATTTAGGACTTAGAAAATAATAAAAGTAGGCACTCCTTTTTGAGTGTCTTTTAATTTAGGTAGGAGGTAAATATGAAAAAAACATATGAATTAAATTTTAGAGGAAGAAAGATAGTAGTAGAAGTTGGAGAATATGCAAAACAAGCAAATGGTTCTGTTCTTGTTAGATATGGTGATACAGTAGTATTAACAGCGGTTTGTGTTTCGAAGACTGCAAATGTTTTATCTGACTTTTTTCCATTAATGGTTTTATATAATGAAAAATTATATTCAGTTGGCAAAATACCGGGTGGTTTCATCAAAAGAGAAGGAAAACCAACAGATAATGCAACATTAGCAGCTCGTATGATAGATAGACCAATGAGACCAATGTTTCCAGAAAACTTTAGAAATGAAGTACAGGTTGTAAATACAGTACTATCAGTTGAACAAGATAATTCACCAGAGTTAACTGCAATGTTTGGATCTTCTTTAGCAACTTCAATTTCAGAAATTCCCTTTGATGGACCAATAGCAGGTGTTAAAGTAGGACACATTGACGGTGAATTTATAATAAATCCAACACCAGAACAATTAGAAAAATCAGATATAGATTTGGTAGTGGCAGGAACTCGTGAAGCTATAAATATGGTAGAAGCTGGTTCAAAAGAAGTAGACGAAGATACTATGCTTGATGCTTTAATGTTCGGTCATGAAGCGATAAAAGAATTAATAGATTTTCAAAATGAAATAATAGAAGATATTGGTAAACCTAAGATGAATTATGACATTCTTGAAATATCTGATGAGTTAAAAGAAGAAATAAAGGTTTTAGCAAGTCATAAATTAGATAAGGCTTTAAGAATTAAAGAAAAAAAGGAAAAATATGATACGATTGATGCAATAAAAGAGGAAATTGTATCAAAGTACGAGGAACAAAATTCCAATTTAAAAGATAAAGAATTAAATGAATTATTAACTAAAGTTAAATTAGTATTAGAAGACATTGAATATCAATTATTTAGGCAAATTGTTGTTAAGGAAAAATTAAGAGCAGATGGAAGGAAAATGACTGAAATAAGACCTCTTTCTGCTAGTATTGATATACTTCCTAGAACTCATGGAAGTGCTGTATTTACTCGAGGGGAAACTCAGGCTTTAGCTGTTACAACACTAGGTGCACTTGGCGAACATCAAATATTAGATGGTCTTTCTTTGGAAGATGAGAAAAGATTTATGTTACATTATAACTTCCCATCATTTTCTGTAGGAGAAGTTGGAAGATATGGAGCTCCTGGTAGAAGAGAAATAGGTCATGGAGCATTAGGAGAAAGAGCTTTATTACAGGTTCTTCCATCAGAAGAAGAATTTCCTTATACTATAAGGGTTGTATCAGAAATATTAGAAAGTAATGGATCAAGTAGTCAGGCAACTATATGTGCAGGTTGTATGTCACTAATGACAGCAGGTGTTCCAATAAAGGCACCAGTTGCTGGGATTGCTATGGGATTAATTACTTCGGGTGATGATTATACAATACTTACTGATATTCAAGGTATGGAAGATCATTTAGGAGATATGGATTTTAAGGTATCAGGTACTACTAAAGGAATTTGTTCATTACAAATGGATATTAAAATTAAGGGAATAACTAAGGAAATATTAAGAGAGGCTTTATATCAAGCAAAGGATGCTAGGTTTGAAATTTTGGATGTTATGACAAAAGTTATTAAAGAACCTAGAAGTGAGGTAAGTAAATACGCTCCTAAAACAATGACTTTCATGATTAATCCAAATAAAATTAAAGAAGTAATTGGTAAAGGTGGAGAAATGATTACTAAAATTATTTGTGAAGCAAGTAATGTTACGTCAGTTACCGATATAAATGCAGTTAAAGTTGATTTGGAAGATGATGGTAGGGTTATAATATATCATTCTGATAAAGATATAATAGAAAAAACTGCTCAAATGATTAAGGATATAGTAAGAGAAGTTGAAGATGGTGAAATATATACAGGCCGTGTTGTAAAAGTAGAAGATTTTGGATGTTTTGTAGAACTATGGCCTGGGTGTGAAGGCCTTGTCCATGTTTCGCATCTTGCAAATGAAAGAGTAGAGAAACCATCTGATGTTGTAAAAGTAGGGGATGAAATAATAGTTAAATCTCTAGGTTATGATAAAAGAGGAAGATTAAATTTATCTAGAAAAGAAGCATTAAAGTAGAAAATTAGATAAAATATTATTATTTTTGATATTTATAAAGTTAATATATAACTATTAGTAGACATAAGTTTATTCTTTTCAATGTTTTTTAGTAAATTGCATTGTATTAAGCTTATGTTTTTTATTGACAAAAAAATAGCGCAGTGAGTTTTGAACTAAACTTGGTTTCTACTTATCTAAGAAACGTGTTTCATATCATTTTCTCATCAACACTATTTATTATATAATCTATGAAAAAGTTAATCAGTATTTTGAGTTAAGCAGCAGCTCCAGCAGGTCCAGTAGGTCCTTGTGGTATAGTTAAATTAAGAACAAAATTTGGCGCAGTTCCAGTAATAGTTGCGGATGCTGTAGTTCCAGGATCACCCGTTGTCACAGTTCCAATTGTTAAATTTGGAGTTTCACCTGCTGGACCAGTAGGCCCAGTTGCACCAGTAGGTCCGACATCACCAGTTAATCCCTGTGGACCAGTAGGTCCAACATCACCAGTTAATCCCTGTGGACCAGTAGGTCCGGTTGCACCAGTAGGTCCAACATCACCAGTTAATCCCTGTGGACCAGTAGGCCCAGTTGCACCAGTAGGTCCAACATCACCAGTTAATCCCTGTGGACCAGTAGGCCCAGTTGTACCAGTAGGTCCAATATCACCAGTTAATCCCTGTGGACCAGTAGGTCCAGTTGCACCGGCAGGCCCAGTAGGTCCGACATCACCAGTTAATCCCTGGATACCTTGTAAGCCCTGTGGTCCTGTTGGACCAGTAGGCCCTGTACTTCCAGTAGGCCCCGTTGGACCCGTTGGTCCACCAGCAGGCCCAGTAGGTCCAGTTGGACCAATTGCTGAACAACAACTAGGTTTAAATTTTTGATCATGTTTAATTTTTTCTAATGCTCTTTGATAGGAACAGTCATTGTTATTATTTTCACAATTATTCATTTTTTACCTCCTCATAAATATTTTATGAAGGAGTTATAAATTGTAATATGTTAGAAACACACTCTATTTAATGAAATCAAAAATATTTCATAAATTATGAAATATCTTCTACCTTTTTAAAACCTTACAAAAATCTTCCAAATGGGAAATTGGAATAATTTTGTAATATAATAAATTATTTTTATAAATTGATTTTTCTTTAAATTCTTTAGAAAGCAAAATGTGATTAATAGCTTTACTATTTGGAAAATTTCTAAGTGTTGAGGTAATGTCTTTAGAAATATCTTTCATATTTTTCACCTCTTAATTTTATATTATTAAAACTATTAAAATAATTTAGTTCTGTAAACTATTTATGAAAATATTTTATTATTTAAAGAAAATATGATAATATAATAATAGAAAAGAGTGGTATAATGAAAAAAAATGCTTTTACTTTAATAGAATTACTTGCAGTAATAGTTATAATTGGAATACTTTCTACTATCGCATTTATAGTAGTCGATAAAACTATTAAAGATAACAAAGAGAAACTTTATAATGTTCAGTTAAATAATATATATGATGCTACTCAGATGTGGACTGTTGATAATATGGATATATTAAGAGATAAGACAACTTATTGTATATCATTAAATATATTACAAGAAAATAATTATATAGATAAGAATATAAAAAATCCTAAAACAGATAAAGAATTTGATGGTAATTTAAAAATTGTGATTACAGATACAATAAATGGATATGACTATACATTAGATGAAAATAATATATGTAATTAAATTAAAGCGTTCTTTAATTTTTTTTAAGTATCAATATCTAGTTTTTTTTTAAAACATGTTATATAATATATTTTGGTGATTTGATGAAAAAAACATTAACTTTAAGTTTAGTTATAATATTAGTAGATCAAATTATTAAATTAATAATAACAAATACTATATCAATTTACCAAAATATTGATATAATTAAAAATTTATTATCTCTAACATATGTTCAAAATAAAGGTGCAGCTTTCAGCATCTTAAATGGTAATACAATATTTTTAATATTAATTTCTATTTTTGCTTTAGTATTTATATATATATATTTAATTAAAGGAAAATCTTTAAATAAAGTAGAAATTATATTATATTCATTATTAATAGGTGGAATACTAGGAAATTTAATAGATAGAATATTTAGAGGTTTTGTAATTGATTATATAAGTGTAAATATATTTGGTTATAAATTCCCAATTTTTAACTTTGCAGATATATGTATAGTAATATCAGTTATAGTATTGGTTATATTTGAGTTTATTGGTGAAAAGAAATGCAATATAAAGTAGAAGAAGAAGGAAAAAGAATAGATAATTACTTATCTGATATTTTAAATAAAAGTAGAAGTAAAGTACAAAATATGTTAAAAAATAACCAAATTAAAATAAATGGGAGTTATATTAAAAATAGTTATATTGTAAAACAAAATGACATTATAGATATTAAAGAATTAGATGAAAAAGGTATGTCAGCAGATGCAGAAGATATTCCACTTGATATAGTATATGAAGATAATGATATAATTATTGTTAATAAGCAAAATGGACTAGTAGTACACCCAGCAATTGGAAACACCTCAGGAACTTTAGTAAATGCTTTAGTAAACCATTCTGAAAGTTTGAGCACAGTAAATGGAGAATTTAGACCAGGTATAGTGCATAGAATAGATGCTTATACAACTGGACTTTTAGTAGTAGCAAAAAATGATTATGCACATGAATTTTTAGCTAAACAATTAGAAGAAAAAACAACACATAGAAAATATATCGCACTTGTATGGGGAGTTATAAATAATTCTACAGGAACAATAGATGCTCCAATAGGAAGAGATAAAACTGATAGAAAAAAAATGACTGTTACTAGTGAAAACAGTAAAAATGCAATCACACATTTTAAAGTTTTAGAAAGATATAAAAATGCAACTCTTATAGAATTAGAACTGGAAACAGGAAGAACTCATCAAATAAGAGTTCATATGGATTATATTAAACATCCAGTTGTAAATGATCCAGTTTACGGGAGAAAAAAATTAATAGATGAAACAGGACAATGTTTACATGCAAAAGAACTTGGATTTATTCATCCAACTACAAAAGAATATGTATCTTTTGATTCTGATTTACCAGAAACATTTATTAATATTTTAAACATTTTTAAGGAGGAATAGACATGATAAATAAAAGTGATGAAATAGTTATGAAATTACTTCATTATTTTATAACTGAAAAAGGCTATAATCCTATAGTTTTACATGGGGCGAAAGATGAAATTTGGCTTGAAAATTTACAGGGTAATTATAAAATAGTTAGAATTGTAAGCAATTATATACATAATAATGAACAATTAGACTTTGATATGTTTAAAACTAAACAAATTGTTAGAAAAATAAAAAAAACAACATTTACATTTAATGTTAATACGTTAAGTATTTTTATAAATTTAGGTGAAAATGTAAAGGTAGAAAATGAATATAACAATATTGAAATAGTTAATCTAAAAAAAATAGATGATTTAAAAAATTATAAATCAGTTATGGAAGTATTTCCAGATATTACTAAAAAAAATAATTTTAAGGAAAAAGGATTGCAGTTATTTGCAAAATTAACTAATGAAATAAATAATAAAAATGAAGAAGAGGGTATTAAAGCAAATGATATTTTTAGATTAAAAAAACCAGTTATCACAACTATATTAATATCTATAAATATAATTGTATTTATACTAATGTATATATTAGGCAATGGCAGTAGGGACTATGCAACACTTATTAATTTTGGCGCTTTTAGACAAGATTTAGTTTTATCAGGAGAATATTATAGAATTATAACATCTGCATTTATACATATAGGAACATTACATCTTTTATTTAATTGTTATTCGCTATATATAATTGGTAGACAACTAGAAAGCTTTTTAGGAAGAATTAAATTTTTAGTTATATACATATTAAGCGCTATAGGGGGAAATCTAATATCTATGATTTTCCCAGTTGGATTAAGTGCAGGTGCAAGTGGTGCAATATTTGGTCTTTTAGGTTCATTACTTTACTTTGGATATAATTATAGGGTTTATCTTGGAACTGTAATGAAATCACAGATAATACCGCTTATTATGGTTAATTTGATTATTGGTTTTATGGTTAAAGAGATAAATGTTGCTGCACACATAGGTGGATTAATAATTGGTATAACATCTACTATGGCATTAGGTTTAAAATATAAATCTAAGATTTCACAAAAAGTTAATGGTTATGTATTAACTGCTATATTTTTAGGGTTTTTAATATATATGGGATTTTTTATGTAGGAGGTATTTATGAAGGGATTTACTTTAATAGAAATTTTAGGGGTACTTATAATACTTGGACTTTTAGCGCTTATAACAGTACCAGTTGTTACAAATATTTTAAAATCAAATACAAATACATTACGTAATGTACAAATAGATAATATAGAAACATCAGCCAAAGAATATGTAGCTGAAAATATTTTTGGTTTAGATTTAGAAGAGGGAAAAAGCTGTACTCTTACAATTAAAGATTTAAAAGATTATGGTTCTTTAGAACAAAATATTATTGATCCATTAACTAATGAAAATTTTAATGATAATGAAACCATATTAGTAGAAAATAAAAAAGGAGATATAACTTGTACACTTTGCATAGATAATAAGTGTAATTTAACAAGTGTTTCTAGTTGTAAAGATTAATATATGCAAAGATATTTTTGTAAAGATATAAAAGATAAAAATGTTATTTTAGATGATACAGATTATTTTCATATTATAAAAGTTATGAGAATGAAAAATAATGATAGTATAGAGGTAGTATTTGATAAAAATCTTTATGAGTGTAAAATAGTAGATATTGATAATAAAAATATAAAAGTTATAAAAAAAATCCCTTATACTGTAAATAATAGAGAAATTACTTTAATAATACCTTTATTAAAAGAACAAAAAATGGATTTTGTTTTACAAAAAGCAACTGAATTAGGAGTAGATAAAATAGTTCCATTTTATTCAGAAAGAAGTATAGTTAAAAATATAGATGAAGATAAAAAACTTGCTAGATGGAATAAAATCTGTAAAGAAGCAAGTGAACAGTCAAAGAGAGTTACGGTTCCTATTGTTACTTCTATTAAAAATGTTGATGAATTAAATTTTGATGGTGTAAAGTTAATGTGCAGTACGAGAGAAAAAAAACAAAATTTAAAATTATTTTTTAAAATGCAAGAAGTATATGATAAAATAAATATAGTGGTTGGTCCAGAAGGAGGACTTACTGAATTAGAAGAAAAAAATTTAAATAGTATAGGTTATAAATCTGTAACATTAGGTACTAATATATTAAGAGTAGAAACAGTTCCTATATTTATTTTAAGTATTTTAAATTATGAAATTATGGAGTGATAATATGTTAGATAAGATAGTATCGAATCCTACTTTATTCTATACAATTTTTACTTTACTTTGTATATTTTTAATATTATTTATAGTGTTTATTGCAAGTTTTATAAAAAAAAGAGTAGAAAGAAATAAACTAAAAAAAACAAGCAATGCAATTCTTACAGAACATTATGAAGATGAAAATAATCAAAATCTAGAAGATGAGATAAAAAAAATAGAAGAAAAAGTAAAACAAAATGAAGAAGTAGTTCATGAAAAAGAAAATGTTAGTAAAAATAGTTTTATAATAGGTGAACCTATTCAAATAGAAATAAATGGAGAATTAGGTGGAGATTTAGAAGAAGTAAAAGATGTAGATGTCAATCAACCTGATTATATTGATAGTATTTTATCTAAGATGCAAGAAGATTTAACTAAAAAAGATGAAAGACAAATACATGAATTTGAAAAAGAACAAGAAGAAAGTGCTATTATAAGTTATCAAGAATTATTAAAGGCAAATAATAAGGATAGTGTATTAAAACAAGACGTACAGCCTTCTTTAGAGGATATTTTAAATACAAATTCTACTATTAGCAATGCTTCATTAATTAATGTAGAATCTATGGAAGATTTGTCTGTAATTTCTTTAGATGATAATACGTATAATGCGACAATTGATGTAGATAAGGAAATTAAAAATCTTAAGAAAGTTATTACTTCTCAAGTTAATAAAGTTTCTACTGAATCTTCTAATATAGAAATTGATTATAATGACAAACATTTTAAAACAAGTGATTTTATTTCTCCGGTTTACGGTAGAATAGAAACCAAATTAGATTATCCTACAATTCCGAGTATTGAAAAGTTAAAGGACAAACCAATATCGGAAATGAAAGATGATGAATTTTTAAGTGTATTGAAAGCTTTTAGAAGAAATCTATAGCTTTTTTTAAGAGGTATAAGAATGAAATTTTATATATATACGTTAGGATGTAAAGTAAATGCTTATGAAAGTTCTATAATGCAAGAGGATTTAGAAAATCATGGGTATGTAAAAGTAGATAGTGAAGAATATGCTGATATATGTATAATTAATACATGTACAGTTACAAATACTGCTGATAATAAATCTTTAAAAGTGATAAGAAAAGTTGTAAGAGACAAAAAAAATAAAATTGTAGTAGTAACAGGATGTCTTTCTCAGACTAATCCAACTAAAGTTTCTTTTGATGGAGTAGATATCATAATAGGTAATAAGAATAAAAGTAAAATTTCAAGTTATATAGATGAATATATTAAAAAGCATAATAAAAAACTTGATATTTGTGATTTATCTAGTACGGAATTTGAAACTATGAAATTAAATAACTTTAATAAAACAAGGGCTTTTATTAAGATACAAGATGGATGTAATAATTTTTGCTCTTATTGTATAATTCCATATTCTAGGGGAAATGTAAGAAGCAAGAAAAAAGAAGATGTTTTAGAAGAGGTAAACAATATAATTAAAAATGGTCATAAAGAAATAGTGCTTACTGGAATACATACAGGAAATTATGGGGTTGAATTTGAAAATTATGATTTTGCTGCTTTACTTTTAGATTTGGTAAAATTAAAGTTAGATAGAATAAGAATATCTTCTATTGAAATAACAGAGTTAAATGATAGAGTAATAGATGTAATTAAAAATAATGATATTATAGTAGATCATTTACATATACCACTTCAATCGGGAAGCGATAAAATATTAAAACTTATGAATAGAAAATACGATATAAAGTATTTTATGGATAAACTTAATATTTTAAGGAAAATAAGAAAGGATATATCTATAACTACTGATATAATAGTAGGCTTTCCTGGCGAAACAGAAGAGGATTTTAATGATACACTAAATAATTCTAAATTAATGGAATTTTCTAAAATACATGTATTTCCATATTCAAAAAGAGATAATACTAAGGCAGCTACTATGGAAAACCAAGTATCGGATATTGTAAAGAAGCAAAGGGTATTAAAACTAATAAATTTATCTAGAACTTTAGAAAAAAATTATATAAATAAATTTATAGGTAAAAAACTATATTTTATACCTGAAATATATAAAGATGGATATTTAATAGGGCATACTGGGAATTATCTATTAATTAAAGCTAAGGGAAATGAAAAACTTTTAAATAAAGAAGTAGAGGTTTTAACTATTAATGAGGAATATCCAATGATTTTATCAAAGATAATATAAGTAAATTGACATTATTATATATAAATGATAAAATCAAAATAGTGGAGGAGTTTATGGATAATTATAATGATATTAGAGATTTATTAGACTCGGAAAATATAAAAAGACAAATAAGGGAATTAAGATATGATGAAGATGATTTAAATGAAACTATGCAAAATAGTATAGGAAATCATGGTAAGATAGGTTTTTTTAGGAAAAATAAAAATGTAATAGACATTTCTAATATAGTAGACATTGCTAAGATGACTTTAATATCAACTGCTATTGCAGTGAGTGTTATTACGATATTAAATTCTGTTAAGAATGTTGGACAATCTAAAGTTGCAAGTGAAAAATCTTCTATCAGTAATGTGGTATCAACCGAGTATGAAACATTAAGTGAACAACAATTACAAAGTGTTGTTGATGATGCATATATGCTATTAAGAGAAGGTTTAAACTCTAATTATTATGATATTATTGTATACGATTTATATGCCTCAAAGGGAATTGATTATTTAGATAAGGTATTTAATGTGTTAAATATAATGAAATCAAGTGATGAAAAATATAAATATATTAGAAGTTATCCATCATCATTTGAGTATTTTAAAAGTTTAAACTTTATTGATGAAAATGGTAACTTTCTATCTAAAAAGTATGAAGAATGTATGATAAGTTTAAAACATAAATTTTTTGAAGATAGATTTAACGATGAACTAGCAGGTGAAACTAAGACTATATAAAGGAGATATATGGTATGGATTATGTAGTACTAGAAAATGGTATTGAATATTTAATAGCAAATGAAATAAATCATGGTAATAATTGCTATGTATATTTAATGAATGAAAATAATTCAAAAGATTTTTGCATAAGAAAAAAAATATTAGAAAATAATCATGAATTTTTAATTGGTTTAGATGATGAGAATGAATTTGAAAAAGCATTAAATTTATTTTTAAAAAAGATAGTTTAATAAAATTAAAATGTGTTATATTGAGGGATGATGAAAATCATCTTTTTATAATACCTTTGATTAAGAATATGTGAACTTATATGTAAATAAATTATTAAATAAAAAATATATAAAAAAATAAATTATAATCTATATAAGATTGATATTAAAACTAAATAAAAAGATTTATAGCAAAGAAAACTAAATTTTTGAGGAATTAAAACTACAGAAATAAAAAAACTTATATTTGATTTTTAAAATATTTATCTATATTATTTCTAAAAAAGGAGAGAAAATATGATAAATGAAAAAATAGAATATAAGTTTTATTCATGTAAATATGATAGAACATTTAAAGAAGTATTTTTAGATAAAAATAATGAAGATATATTAAAAGTATTATTAGAAGAAACATTAGGATTAAAAATAGAAACAATAAAATTACTACCAACAGAAATGAATGAAGGAAATATAAATATAGCAAGAAAAACAGTAGATGCATTATTAGAAACAGATAAAGGGAAAATAGAAATAGAAGTCAACTCAAATATAGAGACATATGTACATCCAAGAAACTTAGCATATTTATGTAATATATACTCAAGACATACATTAATAGGAAAAGAATATACAGAAGATATAGATATAATACAACTAAACCTAACATATGGAATGAAAGATACAAATATAATAAGAGAATATAAAATAATAGATAAAGAGAATAAAGAGTTTGTAAAAAACTTTAAAATATGTGAAATAAATATGGATAAAATAATGGAATTTTGGTATGATAAAGACAAAGAAAAAATAGAGGAATTTAAGCATCTAATAATGTTAGGATTAGATAAGGAAGAGTTGGTAAAAATGGATAATAAAGATAAAATAGTAAAAAAATATATGGATGAAGTAATAGTAGTAAATAGTGATATAGACTTTCAAGAGTATATGAGTAAAGAAGAAGATGAAAGAAAGATATTTAATAGTAGGATGAGTGAAGCCACAAGAAAAGGTTTAGAACAAGGTTTAGAACAAGGCTTACAACAGGGCTTAGAACAAGGAATGAAAGAAGGAATTGAACAAGGGAGTTCTAATAAAGCAATAGAAATAGCTAAAAATATGTTGGAGGAAAAATTTGATATACAAACTATAGCTAAAATAACAAAATTATCAATTAGAGAAATAGAAAAATTAAATTAATTTAAGTAATTTGATTTTTTTGTTTTGGAGTTATAAAATAACTAATTATCAAAATAGTTGAGAATATAATCAATATTAATCCAATTGATGAGAATATTAAATTACGTTTTCCTAAACTTATACCTTTTTATTAAATAACATTAAAATTATAAATTTTATTAATTATGTTACATTTTAGCCTGATTCTCTTTTTTTACAAAATATTTTAAAAAACAGATAAAAAAATGTAGACAAATTTAAGGGGGGGGGGTATAATGTAGTTATAAGAAAAGGAAGTGACTTAAATGAATGAAGGAATTCAAAGAAATGATAAAAATAAT
>JAMPDH010000019.1 GCA_023665725.1 Clostridium sp.
ATATAAAAAAGAAAACCTCACATTTTTTTAAATGTGGGGTTTGTCGACAATCTGAAAATAACAGTTAATTTTTAACTGTTATTTTGTTAATCTATATAGGTTAAATGATGGACGATTCATAAATCTATACTTTATATTTTTAGTTCCAAGGCCAAATGATATATACATATTTGTATTTTCAAATGTATATTTTTCTTCAGTATATTTTTTGGAACCATTTAATTTAATAATTCCTCCTATAAATGGAAACCTTATTTGACCACCATGAGAACTACCAGCTAAAATAAGGGAAAAGGAACTGTAGTCTATATTATCAATATAATCAGGTTCATGAAGTAATAATAACTTATAATTGTATTCTTCATAATCATCAATATTATTTAATCTATCAGTTATAGAAACATCAGATTTTTTACTAGAATTAAGACCAACTATTACAATTGGTTCAAACCCTTTATTATATATTAAATCATAATTATCATTTAAATATATAAAATTACTTTTAGTAATTATATCCTCAAATTCATCTATATTATAATCATCTTCACCCTTTATTGCATATTTACCAAGTCTAGATTCAATATTAGATAAGTTTTCAATTAACTCATTTTTTATCTCATCTGTAATAACAGTATTTTTATCTATCAAATCTCCTGTAAATACTACTATATCAGGTTTAGTTTTATTTATTTCATTAACAATTTCTTCTAAAAATTTTCTATCTACAGTACTTTTATAATGTATATCACTTATATGTGCGATTTTAATTCCATTAAAATTATCCGGTAATAGATTGCTTGTTACTTTATATTCCTTAATATTTAAATTAGTTGTAGCTATATATCTACTATATAAAATTATAATAGATATAATAATTATGATAAATATTAAAATTTTTAAAAATTTAAAAAGTTTTCTATGTTTTTTTTCTTCCATTATAATGCTCCCAATAGAAGAAGTAATGTCTCAAGAGCCATCATTACACCATTATGTAAAAAGTGAAGACCAGTGCTTACTAAAACATTATCTGTTTCATAAAGTATATATGCAAATGCTAAACCACAACAAGAATATGGAATTATATATAAAACGTCAGTTAGACTTGTTATACTTGATATAACATGTAGTCCCCCAAAAATAATACCAGATGTTATTATGAAAGCCCATTTAGATGGAATTATATTTTTAAGACTTCTTCTAAACACAATTTCTTCTACAAATGGTGCGAATATTATGGTTGAAAAGTATATATATATGGGCGCTATTTTAAAAGTTTCTCTAATAGATTCCTCATTATTTGCAATACCTCCATTTGATATAATGCCTATTATAACATTTGAAAACATCATTACTAAAACGGCAAAAAACCAATATTTAATATATTTAGAAAAATATTTTTTATGATTTTTTCTAATATCTTGTATATCTTTTTTTAAAGATTTTTTATTAACTATTATAAGTAGTAACATTATAATTATAGAACATATTATAAGTGAAATTGATTTAACTATTTGACTTGAATTACTTGTTATATTAAAAAATGAAAGAGCATATACTTCAATGGAACTTAATATAAAATATATGCAAATGCTTAAAAATCCTATTAATAAGTTAATAAGTATCTCTTTAGAATTTTGTTTATCCTTATTTACAAGTATGTATATAAGAGATAAACTTATAATTAATACTTGATATATAATATCAATAGGAAGAAAAGACTTATATTCAATATTAGCAAAAGAAAAAATTAAATCTTTAAGTACAAATAATATTAAATATAGGAGTATTCCACCTATTAATGCAAAATTAAAATAATTTTTTTTAATATCTATTTTATTCATTTATATCACCTATAATATAATTATAACAAAATATCAAAAAAAAGTATAAAAAAGTTTGGATTTTTAATATTTTATGATATAATTGATTTGAATAAAAAAACAAAAGAGTGGGAATCCCACTCTTTATAGTTAGAAAACTTAAATATAGGAGGATATATGTTAGAAGAAATAAAAGCAAGTATTGAACCAAAGATAACTGAATTAGGTTTTAGAATAGATGAGGTTTTATATGAAAAAGAAAATAATGTTAATTTTTTAAGAGTAATAATAGATTGTGATAGAATCATTACAGTTGATGATTGTGCATTAGTATGTGAAAATATAAATCCAATTTTAGATGAAATTGATAAAATAGATGAAAGTTATATTTTAGATGTATGCTCAAAAGAGAAAGGATGCGAATAAACATGGATTCTAAAGAATTTAAAAATGCAGTACAACTTTTAGTTAAGGAAAAAGGAATAAATGAAGAAGTTATTTATGAAGCAATGAAATTGGCTTTAACCTCTGCTTACAAAAAAAATTATCATTCTTTATCTAATGTAAGAGTAAACATAGATGAGGAAACTGGTCAAATTCACGTTTACTCATTTAAAACAGTTGTTCCAGATAATTATGAAGAATTAGAAGAATGGGATTTATTAGATAAGGAAGAAACAGAAGATGATGAAGAGGGAGAAGAAGAACATATTCCTTTTATATTTGATGAAAGAATACATATTCCTTTAGAGGAAGCGAAAAAAATTGTTTCAAATATTGAAGTTGGAGAAACTATAGAGGAAGAAGTAACTCCACATGATTTTGGTAGAGTTGCTGCTGCTACGGCAAAACAAGTTGTAGTACAAAAAATAAGAGAAGCAGAGAGAACCTCTATAATAGAAGAATATCAAGATAAACAGGATGAATTAGTAAGTGGTACTGTAGAAATGGAAGATGCTAGAAATTATTATATAGATTTAGGAAAAACTCAAGGTATCTTACCTAAAACAGAGATAATTCCAGGAGAAACTATAAAAATGGGCTCTAATATAAAGGTTTATATAACAAAAGTAGAAAATAATTCTAAGGGACCTTTAATACTTTTATCTAGAAGTCATTATGGATTTGTTAAAAGATTATTTGAATTAGAAATACCTGAAATAAATGAAGGTATAATTCTTGTATATAGTGTTGCTCGTGAAGCAGGAATTAGAACTAAGATATCTGTTTATTCCGAAAATCCTAAAGTAGATGCAATAGGTTCATGTATTGGAGAAAAAGGAATAAGAATTTCAAATATATTAAATGAATTGCACGGTGAAAAACTTGATGTGATTGAATATAGTAAAGATCCACAGGAATTTATAAAGAATGCATTAAGCCCTGCTAAGGATACACATGTATTTGTTCTAGACGAAAAAAAGCAGGAAGCTTTAGTTGTTACAGATAAAGAAAATTTTTCTTTAGCAATTGGTAAAAAAGGATTAAATGTAAAATTAGCATCTCGCCTTACTCATTATAAATTAGACGTAAAGACATATGATCAAGCTAAAGAGGATGGAATAAATATAGTAGGTGAATAAAAATGAAACCAAGAAAAATACCAATGAGGACATGTGTTGTAACTAAAGAAAAGCTACCTAAACAAGAGCTTATTAGAGTTGTAAGGACTCCTGAAGGCAATGTTATAATAGATGAAAAAGGTAAAGCAAATGGAAGAGGAGCTTATTTAAAAAAAGATATAGATGTATATGAAAAAGCTAAAAAAACAAAAATTTTAAGTAAACATCTAGAGATAGAAGTTCCAGATTCGATTTTTGAAGATTTGAAAAATTTAAGTAGGTGAATCATGTCAAAAAGAAAAGATTATATTTCGTGGGATGAATATTTTATTTCTTTAGCAATTTTATCAGGAATGAGAAGTAAGGATCCCTCTACTCAGGTTGGGGCTTGTATAGTAGATAAAAACAATAAAGTATTAAGTCTAGGTTATAATGGAGCACCAATTGGTTATGACGATGATAGTTATATGACATGGGATAGAGATGGAGATTTTTTAAATACAAAGTATGCATATGTATGTCACGCAGAACTTAATGCAATACTTAATTCCCACACTTCATTAAAAGAAAGTAAGATTTATGTATATTTATTTCCATGTAATGAATGTGCTAAATTAATAATACAAAGTGGCATTAAAGAAATTATTTATGTATGTGATAAATATAAAGATACAGATTCAGTTAAAGCATCTAAAAAAATGCTTGATGCATGTGGAGTTAAATATACTGAATATAAATTGCATAATAAAAACATAGTTATAAATGTATAGGAAAAGAGGTGTTATTTATGATGAGCGTTAGTGAATATGCTATTGATATGAATAAAAGTGAGCAAGAAATATTAGAGGCATGCCTAAGTTTAAGCATAAATGCAAAATCAGTTGAAGATTTATTATCAGATGAGGATATAACAATATTGGATAACTATTTTGGGTCATCAGATAATAAAAATGAGGATGATATAGATATAGAAGATGAAGATATTGAAGATATAGTAGAAGAGATAAAAGAGACAAAAAAAATAGATGTTGATAATAGTGTTTCAAAACAAAAACTAAAGAAAAAAAATGATTTAAATAAAAATAAAAAAGATTTTGCTTTGAAAAAGAAAGAAATGTATAAGAATAAAGAAAAATTAATATCTAATACACCGATAAGTGATAATACTGTAGTTTTATATAAAGAAAATATGACTATAGGAGAACTTGCTAAAGAATTAGGTGTTACTGCTTCTGAACTTGTAAAAAAATTATTTTCAAGTGGTTTAATGGTAACTATAAATACACCAATAAGTTATGAAAATGCAGAAATACTTGTATTAGACTATGAGAAAACTTTAAAAAGAGAAGAAACTGCTAATGTTGTAAACTTTGAACAGTATGAAATTATAGATAATGAGGACAACTTAGTTAAAAGAGCTCCTGTTGTAACTATTATGGGGCATGTTGACCATGGAAAAACGACTCTTTTAGATACTATAAGAAAATCAAGTGTAGCAACTACTGAAGCAGGTGGGATAACACAAGCAATAAGTGCATACCAAGTAACTCATAATAATGAAGTAATAACATTTATAGATACACCAGGGCATGCTGCTTTTACACAAATGAGAGCACGTGGTGCGAGTATAACAGACATAATAATTATAATAGTTGCAGCAGATGATGGGGTAATGCCTCAAACTGTAGAAGTTGTAGATCATGCGAAAGCTGCCAATGTTCCAATAATAGTAGCTATAAATAAAATTGATAAACCAGATGCTAATCCTGAGAAAGTAATGACAGAGTTAGCAGAACTTGGACTTACACCTGAAGAGTGGGGTGGAGATACACTTTATAGTAAAATATCTGCAAAAGAAAACATTGGTATAGATGAACTATTGGATAATATATTACTTATTGCAGAGCTTAATAATTATAAAGCAAACCCTAATAGATATGCAGTTGGAACTGTAATTGAGTCACGTCTTGATAAACATTTAGGTCCAATTGTAACAGCTTTGATTCAAAATGGAACTTTACGTATAGGAGATCCTGTTGTAGTAGGAAATGTATTTGGAAAAATAAGAACTTTGAAAAATTGTAATAACGAGGATATAACTTCTGCTATTCCTAGTCAACCAGTTGAAATAACGGGTATAGATGAGGTGGCTACTTCTGGTGATAAATTTATGGCATTTGAATCTGAAAAGCAAGCTAAAAGTATAAGTGAAGAAAGAAAGAATATATCAAAATCAAAGGAAAATTCATCAAAATCAGTTTTATCTTTAGATGATTTATTCTCTAAAATACAGGAAGGTATTAAGGAAATTAATGTAATAATTAAAACTGATGTAAATGGAAGTAGTGAAGCAGTAAAGAGTTCATTAGAAAAAATAGAGGTTGAAGGTGTAAAGGTAAATGTTATAAGAAGTAGTGTTGGTGCTGTAACTGAAAGTGATATAGTTTTAGCTCGTGCATCTAATGCTATAATTATAGGATTTAATGTTAGACCTAATAATTCTATTAAGGATTATGCTAATGAGCAAGGTGTTGAAATAAGACTTTATAATATAATATATAAAGTTGTAGAAGATATGGAAGCTGCTATGAAAGGAATGCTTGATCCTGAATATGAAGAAAAGGTTTTAGGAAGTGCAGAGGTAAGACAATTATTTAAATTTTCTAAAGTTGGTGTAATAGCTGGTTCATATGTTACTGATGGTATTATAAAAAGAGATTCAAAAGCTAGAATAATAAGAGATGGTTCAGTAATATATGATGGTAATATTGGCTCAGTTCAACGTGAAAAAGATGCTGTTAAGGAAGTTAAAAAAGGATTAGAATGTGGTATCACTATTGAAAATTATAATGATATCAAAGTTGGAGATGTAATAGAATCTTACGAAATGGTTGAAAAACAAAGATAGGGTGAAATACTATGAGCGTGAAAATAGATAGAATTAATAGTACTCTAGTAAAGGAAATAAGTTATATTTTACAAAATGAAGTAAAGGACAAGGATATTAAATTTGTAACAATAACAGATTGTAAGACTGCAAGTGATTTAAGTGTAGCGAAAGTATATTTTACTGTATTTAATATGGATAGAAAAAAGGAAACAATTGATGCTCTTAAAAATGCAAGTGGATTTATTAGACATAATCTTATGGATAGAGTTGACATTAGATATATTCCAGAACTTACATTTATATTTGATGAATCAATAGAATATGGTAAGAAAATCGAAAATATAATTGACACTATACATGAGCAAGATTAATAATTGTAAATATAATAATAATTAAAATGTAATTTAAAAAAAGTTAATAAAATATTGAAATTTATTTAACTTTATGATAACATGTATATAGATGAGAGAAATCTCATAAAATAAAAAAGGATACATTTGAAGTTAGAATCAGATGTAATCCCATTGTTTAGGAACATCTGAAATCAACAATAGTTGAAATCAGATGTTTTTGTTACTTAAATAATAATGTAATTACTATAAAGAATAATAGTAGTATTATAATAAATTGAGAATATTCTCTTTTTGTCATAAGGAACCACCACCTCTCTTTTTCAAGAAAGGGAAAACATCTGACTTTTTCAAATATATCTGAATTCATTATATAAGAACATATGTATGCAAGTCAATATATAATGTGAAATTAATTAAATATATTGAAAAATGGGTAATTTTGTGTTATTATGAATATGTTGAAGGAAACTTCATATAATAAAAAAGGATATATTTGAAGCTAGAATCAGATGTAATCCCATGAATGGTAAAACACCTGAAATCAACAATAGTTGAAATCAGATGTTTTTGTTATTTAAATAATAATGTTATAACAATGAAGAATAATAGTAGTATTATAATAAATAGAGAGTATTCTCTTTTTGTCATAAGGGACGACCACCTTTCTTTTTCAAGAAAGGGAAAACACCTGACTTTTTCAAATATATCCGCATTTATTATATAAGAACATATGTATGCAAGTCAATATATAATGTGAAATTAATTAAATATATTGAAAAGTAAGTAATTTTGTGTTATTATGAATATGTTGAAGGAAACTTCATAAAATAAAAAAGGATACATTTGAAGGTAGAATCAGATGTAATCCCATAGGGTACACATCTGAAATCAACAATAGTTGAAATCAGATGTTTTTATTATTTAAGTAACAATGTTATAACAATGAAGAATAATAGTAGTATTATAATAAATTGAGAGTATTCTCTTTTTGTCATAAGGAACCACCACCTCTCTTTTTCAAGAAAGGGAAAACATCTGACTTTTTCAAATATATCCGAATTCATTGCATAAGAACATATGTATGCAAGTCAATATATAATATAAAAATTATAATTAATTTATGAATCTATTGCTTAAATAAAAACTGAATGATTCTTAAATATTGACATTAATATATCAATTATGTTATATTTTAAATATATAGCTATGAGAAGTAATTAAGTAATTATTTTATTGGAAAAAAGAAAATTAGTGGTTGATGAAAACTAATCAATATAAAATAGTGAAATACATACTTTGAGTTATAACGTTACTTGCGTTAAAAGGTAAAAGTTGCATAGATTTCTATGAATTAAGGTGGTACCGCGGGTAAAACTCGTCCTTATTTTATAGGAGTCTTTTTATATAATTTATAAAACTTGAGAGGGAGATTTTAAATGGCCAAAATTAATATAAATGATGTTATGATTAGAATTTGTAGCAGTAGTGATGTTGATGATATATATGCAATTCAACAAGATGTTATTAACAACTTTAAAGAAAATGAGAAAGGATATTTCTTACCTTTTTTTAAGGAAAGTTACTTAAGAATTGTAAATAATCCTAAAACAGATGGAGAAATATATGGTGCATTTTATAAGAATAAAATGATAGCATGGATATTTTTATCCATATCTAGTAGAATGGAATTAATTAAAGGTTATATTTCAAATATTAATGGAAAATGTGCAGATATAGACGGAGTAGTTGTTTTACCTAATTATAGAGGTAATGGATTACAAAAAATACTTGTTAATTATTTAGAAGGTAAAGCAAAAGAAAAAAATATTAATAATATAGTAGCAGAGGTCACTTTCGGTAATGATTATAGTCTAAATAATTTAAAAGATTTAGGTTATGAAGTTAAAACTTGGTATCAAAATGAAAAAAATATAAAAAGACATATCTTATTAAAAAAAATATAAGGATATATCATAATAAAATAAATAATGAAAGGAATAGATTAAATGGAAATAAATAAATATATAGATCATACTAATTTAAATATGACAGCAACCGTAAAGGATATAGAAAAGTTATGTGAAGAGGCTAAAAAATACAAATTTTCATCAGTTTGTGTAAATCCATGTTATGTAGAACTTGCTTCAAAATTACTAGATAAAACTGATGTAGATGTTTGTACAGTAATAGGTTTTCCACTTGGTGCAAATAAATCCATTACAAAAGAATATGAAGCTATTGCAGCGATTGAAGATGGAGCTACTGAAATAGACATGGTCATAAATGTTGGAGCATTAAAGGATAAAGATTATGAATATGTTAAACATGAAATAGAAAGTATAAGAGATGCAATAGATGGACATATTTTAAAAGTAATTATAGAAACAGGTTATTTAACTGATGAAGAAATAATTAAAGCAGTTCAAATTTGTAATGAAACATATGTAAATTTTGTAAAAACTTCTACGGGGTTTGGTAAAAGAGGAGTAAATATGCATGATATTGAATTAATTAATGAAAATAAATCAGAGTTATTAGAAATAAAGGCTAGTGGTGGCATAAAAACACAAGAATTTATAGAAGAACTACTTGATAATGGAGTAACCCGAATAGGAACTAGTAAGGCTATAGAATTAATAGAAGGAAGTGATAAATAGTGACATTATTTGAAGAATTAAAATGGCGTGGTCTTATAAAAGATGTAGCTGGGGAGGATATTGAAAAAAAATTAAATGAAGAACATATTACTTTTTATTGGGGAACCGACCCTACAGCTGATAGTTTACATATAGGACATTATTCATCTCTTGTAACAGCAAAAAGATTAATGAAAGCAGGGCATAATCCAATATTATTAGTAGGCGGTGCAACAGGTCTTATAGGAGATCCAAAGCCTACAAGTGAAAGGCAAATAATTGGTATTGATGTAGTAAAAAATAATATAGATGGAATAAAAAAACAAATAGATGAAATATTTGATGGTAAGGCAGAGGTTGTAAATAATTATGATTGGACTAAAGATTTTGATTTAATTACTTTTTTAAGAGATGTTGGAAAATATATAAATATAAATTACATGTTAAATAAAGATATAATAAATAGAAGATTAGAAACAGGTATAACATTTGCAGAATTTACTTATACTCTTATGCAGGGATATGATTTTTTACACCTCTTCCAAGAAAAAAATTGTATTTTACAGGTAGAGGGATCTGATCAATGGGGAAATATTACAACAGGGCTTGAATTAATTAAGAAAAAAACAGGTAGTGATGCTTATGCATTTACAATGCCACTTGTTTTAGATGCTAATGGGAATAAATTTGGTAAATCTGAAGGTAATGCTTTATGGCTTGATAAAAATAAAACTTCAAGTTATGAATTATATCAATATTTATTAAATAGTGATGATAAATTAGTAGAAAGTTATTTAAAAATATTTACCTTTTTAACACCAAATGAAATAATGGATATTATGAAACAGCATGAACAACAACCACATTTGCGTATTGCTCAAAAGACTTTAGCAAAAGAAATTATAAAAGATTTACATGGTGAAAAAGAAGTTAATAGGGCAATAAAAATAAGTGAAAGTTTATTTAGTGGAAATATAAAAGATTTAAATATAGATGAAATTTTAGTATGTTTAAAAGATGTTCCAAGCTTTGAAATAGAAAAAGATTACACACTAATAGATTTGCTTGTTACTAAGGGAATTTGTTCTAGTAAAAGAGAAGCGAGAGAATTTATAAGTTCTAATTCAATTACAGTTAATGATGAAAAGATTAGTGATGAAAATATGATTATAAATTCATTAGCTATAGAAAATAAGTTATTGGTTATAAGAAGAGGAAAGAAAAAATATTATTTGGGTAAAATTGTATAATTTAGATTATCTTGTAAAATAAAAAGATTTTATTAAAATTATTGTAAACCTTATAGGATTTATGATATAATTAATTCAGGTGATATACATGAGTTATAAAGATGTACTAAATGAAAAAATACAGATGTTAAATGAGTGCTTGTGTAGTCCTAATATATCATTAAATGAGGTAAATGAAATAAAAAAACTTATACAAAATACAAATAGTATAATGATTAAGTTAGATAAACTTGATCTAAGTATAGAACAAAAAAGTATTATAATAGATGATTATAATAATGCATTAGATAATGCATTATCTAAATATGTATCGAGAGATTTTGATTTTCATAATATGAGATAAAAGAGTTGAAAACTCTTTTTTTGTAGGCTTTTAAAGTTTTTAAACAAAAAACATTTCTAATTTTAGAAATGTTATCTGTTATAAAATTCAACTATTAATGATTCATCGATATCAGCATTAAGTTCGCTTCTTTCTGGATATCTCACATAAGTTCCAGCCATTTTAGCTTCATCAAAAGTTACAAATTCAACACGATTATTTAATGCTTCAAGTGAAGATTTAACTATAGCTAGATTTTTATCATTATCTTTAATAGAAATAACATCATTTGGTTTGCATCTATAAGAAGGGATATCAACTTTTTTACCATTAACTGTTACATGACCATGATTAACTAATTGTCTAGCGCCTTTTCTAGTAGTTGAAAAACCAATTCTATATACTAAGTTATCTAATCTACTTTCAAGTAATTTTAGAAAATTTTCACCATGTATACCTTTAAGTTTACCGGCTTGTTCAAAAATCTTTCTGAATTGCTTTTCACTTAAACCATACATAAATCTTACTTTTTGCTTTTCTTGTAATTGAACACCATAGTTAGATAATTTTTTTGCACGTTTTTGGCCATGTAATCCTGGTGCATAAGGTTTACGAGCTAATTCTTTTCCAGTTTCTTCGATTGAAAATCCAAAACGACGTGATTTTCTATAACTAGGTCCTAAATATCTTGACATACATTTCTCCTTTCTATTAATTACATTAAATTCCAAAGTCTTAGATTAAAATTAAAGGGAGTCCTATTTTAATATTTTCGCTTTTGCAGCTAAATAAAAGTTACAAATAACCCCTATAGGTAATCGACACATTTTAATTTTATCTAAGTGCTGCTTTAGATAAATGCAGTTATAATTATATTATGTTTTCTTTTGTAAGTCAATACCTATTTAGGTATTAAAAAAGAATCTGTATTTAACAGATTCTATTGTTTAACATAAAAAATAATGTCAAAAATACCAAATGTTATACATGCTAATGCATAAATGGAAATATCAATTAATGCAATAAAGTTTATTAGTGCTGCTAAAAATAATAATATTCCGGATATAAGATATAAAATTTTATTGTTTTTTGAACATAAAGAAAGTATCCCCGCTGTAAGACCTAATAAGCCCGGTATCCCAAATATTAACATTGGATAATCATATCCTTCACTTCCTGTTGCACATAAAACACAGAATCCTAGTATAATCATAACAACACCTGAAGTGATTCTATAGCCAGCTTTATCACCAGATTTTTTTATTTGACTAATTGGTTCAGGGCTTTTATTTAGTATTGTTCCACACCCTAAACATACATCTTGATCTTCATTTAATTCTTTTCCGCAGTTTCTACAAAATTTCCCCATAAAACACCTCCATACATCTCTTTTATTTTATCACTATTTATATATAAATACAAATTTTTTATCAAAATTTATGTTAAAAACACTATTGAATTCGTAAAAATATATGTTATACTTAATTATGGATAGTTTTATTTTTTTAAAATTATATTTTATAAAGGAAGGAATGAAATTATGGAATTAAAAGGAAGTAAAACAGAACAAAATTTAATGAAAGCTTTTGCGGGGGAATCTCAAGCAAGAAATAAGTATACTTATTATGCAAGTAAAGCTAAAAAAGATGGATATGAACAAATTGCAGCAATATTTGAGGAAACTGCAAATAATGAAAAAGAACATGCTAAAATGTGGTTTAAAGAATTACATGGTGGACAGGTTCCTGAAACTATAGAAAACTTAAAAGATGCAGCAGAAGGCGAAAATTATGAATGGACAGATATGTATAAGGAATTTGCTGAAACTGCTAAGGAAGAGGGATTTACAAGACTTGCCTATCTTTTTGAAGCAGTTGGTGAAATAGAAAAGGAACATGAAGAAAGATATAAAAAATTAATTGAAAATATTGAGGATGGATTAGTATTTAGTAAAGATGGAGATAGAATCTGGAAATGTCGCAATTGTGGTCATATAGTTATAGGAAAATCTGCTCCAAGTGTATGTCCTGTATGTAATCATCCACAGAGTTATTTTGAAATTAAAGCAGAAAATTATTAATATAAAAAGGCTGTTTAAGTACAGCTTTTTTCATTTTTATAAAAATATAAAAGAAACTATATGGATAAATTTAAACACAAGTATAAAAAATAAACAGGAAATAAAAGATGTATATTATTTAACAAATAAATATGGAGAAATACTGGATAAAAAGTTAAGAATAGATATGGTAGATGTTGCAAAGGCAAGTGAAATATGGTACCCTAATATTGAAAACAAGTTAGTAAGATGGAGTAAAGTCTTGGTGGCAAAGACGGAATATAAATAGGTTAAAACCTGATAAATAGGATAAGGAATTTTTACAAAGTATAATAAATAAAAAAAGATTAATAGAAAGGGTCAATTTAATAGATTAATATTTCTATAAGATTGATTATACTAATATTTATGATACAAGATTTTTTACATAGTAAATTGATAGATGAATATGGAGAGAGTGTAACTAATAATATTATAGAGGGATATTTAAAAGAAAGACCTATTACATTTAGAGTTAACGTTTCTAAGATAAGTGTAGATAAGGTAAAAGGTATATTAAATAAAAAAAACATAGATTTTGAAGAGGTTTCTTGGTATAAAGATGCATTTATAATTAAAAATACAGAAAAGTCTAGAATAGAAAAATTAGATATTTATAAAAATGGAGAAATTTATCTTCAAAGTTTATCTTCTATGTTACCGGTTCTTTCACTTAAAGTAAATGAGGGTGAAAGTGTACTTGATATGGCTGCTTCACCTGGTGGGAAAACAACACAACTTTATTGTTTATATAAAAATATTCGTATAACTGCTATTGAAAAAGATAAAATAAGATTTGAAAGACTTAAGTATAATATAGAAAAACAAGGCATAACTTCAATTAGTGTACTTAATATGGATTCCTTAAACTTAGATGATTTAATGAAATTTGATAATATTTTATTAGATGCGCCATGTAGTGGTAGTGGGAAAATACAAAAAAGTGCTAAATTATTTTTAAATGATAAAGTACTTAATAACTTTTCTATTTTGCAAGAAAAATTATTAAGAAAGGCTTTAAAAATTTTAAAGCCAGGAAGTGAAATGATATACTCAACGTGTTCTATTTTAAAAGAAGAAAATGAAAATGTGATAGATAGAGTTATAAAAGACTTTGATGTTAGTGTTATTTCCTTAGAAAAAGAACTTGAATTTGTACCAAAACTTCCTACAACTATAAAAGGGGTTATATGTGTTTGCCCAGATGATTTATTTGAAGGATTTTTCGTTGCAAAATTAAGAAAAAATAGTTAGAATTTATTTAAAAGAAATCAAAAAATTTCTTTTTTTTAAAATTTAGCACGCATATATTGACTTTGCTAACATATAATAGTATACTGGTAGTAGCACTGGTAAAATAGGAGTGCTAAATATAGAGGTGATGCTTGTGCTGAGTGCTAGACAAATTGAACTTCTAAAATTAATAATAGAAGATTATATTAAGACTGCACGTCCAATAAGTTCTAAATCATTATGTGAAATACTAAAATGTTCAAGTGCTACAGTTAGAAATGAAATGGCTATACTTGAGGATATGGGATTAATTGAAAAAACTCATATATCTTCCGGCAGAGTTCCAAGTGAAAAAGGTTATAGATATTATGTAGATAATATTATGAAACCTAAGGAATTAACAGGAGAAGATGTATTAAAATTACAACAAGTTTTTCAAAATAAGTCATTAGTTTTATCAGATGTAATAACAAAAAGTATGGAGATAGTTTCAGAAATAACTAATTATACTACAGTAATACTAGGTAAATCATCAAATGATAATAAACTGACTAAAGTAGAGGTAGTACCAATATCTGAGCACCAATTAGTTGCTATAGTTATTACAGATAAAGGCTATGTTCAAAATAAAAATATAGTGTTGGAAGAAGATGTTTCGCTTACGGAAATAAAGCAAACTGTTGATTTGATAAATAAAATGGTTGTAGGAATTCCAATTAGTGAAATAAGTACGACATTAGAGTATCAAGTAAAACCAGTAATTGCAAATTATGTTAAAAGACATGAGGTTTTATATAATGCATTCTATACAGCATTTACGGATTTTGCAACATCAAGTAATGTACATATGAATGGAACTAAAAATATATTAATGCAACCTGAATTTGATAATACAGATAAAATAAGAGAAATAATTAGAAAATTTGATGATAAAGAAATTATAAATAATATTGAAGAGGATAGTAGTGGCATTAATATATATATAGGTAGTGAAAACGACATAGATAGTGATTTAACAGTTATTAAAACTAAATATAATAATAATGGCGAAGAAGGAACAATTGCTTTAATTGGACCTAAAAGAATGGAATATGATCATGTTGTAACATTATTAAATTATATAAAGGAAAATTTAAAATAAGGAGGCACCTATGGAAGAAATAAAAGATGAAAAAGAATTAAAGGAAGAACATTGTGAGTGCGATGAAAAGCAAGAAAAATGCAAAAAAAAGAAAGATAAATGTTTAGATAAGCTTAAGCATGACTATAATATAATGGTGAATGATTTTGAACTTGCAAAAACAAGAATTTCAGAATTAGAAGATAGTTTACTTAGGGAAAAAGCAGAAAGCATAAATTTTAAGAAAAGAAAAGAAGAAGAAACTAGTAAAATGCTTAAATATGCTAACGAAGATTTAGTAAAAGAGATTTTACCAATAGTTGATAATTTTGAAAGAGCATTGAGAATGGATGATGATAATCTAGAGGATGATGTATCAAAATTTTTATCAGGAATGAAAATGATTTATTCTAAACTTATTTCAACTCTTGAAAAATATGGGGTTAAAGCAATAGATGGAAATAATAAAAAGTTTGATCCAACATATCATCAAGCTGTTGTTACAGAAAAAAAAGATGGTGTAGAACCTGAAATGGTATTAGAGGTTTTACAAAAAGGTTATCTATTAATAGATAAAGTTATAAGACCAGCTATGGTCAAGGTTAGTGAATAAGGAAAGGTGAATAATTTATGGGAAAAATAATAGGTATAGATTTAGGAACAACTAATAGTTGTGTATCAGTATATGAAGGTGGAGAAGCTAAGGTAATAGCTAATGCTGAAGGAAATAGAACAACTCCATCAGTAGTTGCATTTAAAGATGGAGATATGCTAGTTGGTACAAAAGCAAAGCACCAAGCGGTAATTAATCCTGAAACAATTTCTTCAATTAAGAGATTAATGGGAACAGATAAGAAAACAAAAGCAAATGGAAAAAGTTACTCTCCAGAAGAAGTAAGTGCAATGATTTTAGGTGATTTGAAGAAAACAGCGGAAAGTTATTTAGGAGAAACTGTAACAGAAGCAGTTATTACAGTACCTGCATATTTTAATGATGCTCAAAGACAAGCAACAAAAAATGCTGGTAAAATTGCTGGACTTGATGTAAAAAGAATTATCAATGAACCAACTGCTGCCGCTTTAGCATATGGTCTTGATAAACAAGATACAAATGAAAAAATACTTGTTTATGACTTAGGTGGAGGAACATTCGATGTATCTATTCTTGAACTTGGAGACGGAGTATTTGAAGTCTTATCAACTAGTGGAAATAATCATTTAGGTGGAGATGACTTTGATAATAAATTAGTTGATTATATAGTTGAATCAATTAAAAAACAAGAAAATGTTGATTTAAAAGATGATAAAATGGCTATGCAACGTATAAAAGAGTCTGCTGAACAAGCTAAAAAGGACTTAAGTAATATGACTACAACTCAAGTATCACTTCCATTTATTGCTCAAGTAAATGGAGCTCCTGTTAATTTTGAAATGGATATTACAAGAGCTAAATTCGAAGAATTAACTCGTGATTTAGTAGATTCTACTCTTGAACCAGTTCGTAAAGCATTAAAAGATGCTAATTTATCTAAGAGTGATATTAATAAAGTATTATTAGTAGGTGGTTCTACTCGTATACCAAGAGTTCAAGAATTAATTAAGGAAGAATTAGGTAAAGAGCCTTCTAAAGGAGTAAATCCTGATGAAGTAGTTGCAATGGGAGCTGCTATTCAAGGTGGAGTTTTACAGGGAGAAGTAAATGATATAGTTCTTCTTGATGTTACACCACTTTCTCTTGGAATTGAAACATTAGGTGGAGTAATGACAGTATTAATACCACGTAATACAACTATTCCAACAGATAAATCACAAGTATTCTCAACTGCTGCTGATAATCAACCTGCTGTAGATATTCATGTACTTCAAGGTGAACGTTCTATGGCAAGTGATAATAAAACTTTAGGAAGATTCCAATTAACTAATATTCCTGCTGCTCCAAGAGGAGTTCCACAAATTGAAGTTAAATTTAGTATAGACGCTAATGGAATCGTTAGTGTACGTGCTAAAGATTTAGGAACAAATAAGGAACAATCAATTACTATTACATCTTCAACTGGTTTATCTGATGAAGAAATTGATAAGATGGTTAAAGAAGCAGAAGCTAATAAAGAAGCAGATACTAAGAAAAAAGAAGAAGCTGATTTAAGAAATGAATCAGAACAATTAATCTTTACAACTGAACGCTCAATTAAAGATTTAGGAGATAAAATAGATTCTAAAGATAAAGAAAAAGCAGAAAAAGAAATTAAAGATTTAAAAGAAGCATTAGAGAAAAATGAAATAGATGATATTAAATCTAAAAAGGATAAATTACAGGAAACAGCAATGGCCTTTGCAACTAAAGTATATGAAGAAGCAGCAAAAAATAATGCAAATGCTGAATCAAATGATGAAACATCAACTGATAAAGATAATGATGTAAAAGAAGCTGAATTTGAAGAAAAATAATAGAAGTTCTAGTTAATCTAGAACTTCTCCAATATAGAGGAGGAAAAATGAATCAATTACTTCGTAGTGAAATAAGTGATGAATATAAGTGGGATTTAGGTAGTATTTATAGTAGTAATGAATTGTTTGAAGCTGATTTAGGAAAATGTTTAAATTTAATAGATAAAATTAAAGATTTAAATGATATAGTTAGCAGTGCTGATAAATTGCTTGAGTGCTTAGAATTACAATATAGTACTAATAGAATTTTAGAAAAACTATATACATACGCTCATCATAATTTAGATGCAGATACGACAAATACTTTTTATCAAGAACTACTTGGCAAGGTTAAAAATTTAGATAAAGAATTTTGTGAGGCTACTTCTTTTATAAAACCTACACTTTTAAAATGTGACTATAGTTTAATAGAAAAATTTTACGGAGAAAATGAAGGTTTAAAGGAATATGAAGTTGTATTAAAGGATTTATTTAGATATAAGGCTCATACTTTAAGTGAAAATGAAGAAATGGTAGTCTCAAAATTAAGTAAGGCATTATCTTCTTCTTCAAATACATATGAGTGTTTGACTGATTCTGATATGACATTTGGTTTAATAAAAGATGAGGATAATGATCCCATTGAACTTACAACAAGTAATTATTCAAGATATATAAAATCAAGTGATAGACGTGTTAGAAAAGAGGCATTTGATACAACATATGAAACTTATGCAAAATATAAAAATACTTTAGCTTCTACTTATGTTGGTGATATTGAGACTAATTCTAGTGTTGCAAAAATTTATAATTTTAATTCTGCAATAGAAGCATCATTATTTGAGGATGATATAAATATTTCGGTATACGATAACTTGATTCATACGGTATCTAATAATCTTAAACCATTATATAGATATTATGATATAAAAAAGAAAGCTCTTAATTTAGAACAAATGCACTTATATGATACTTATGTATCTATAATTAGTGATAACTCAAAAGAATACTCTTTTGAAGAAGCTAAAAAAATTGTTATTGATGCTTTATCTATATTAGGAGATGACTATATAAATAATTTGAAAAGGGCATTTTCTGAAAAATGGATAGATGTTTATAATAATAAAGGTAAAAGAAGTGGTGCATATTCTGGTGGAGCTTATGATACTAATCCTTTTGTTCTTTTGAACTATGAAAATACATTAAATGATGTTTCAACACTTGCTCATGAACTTGGTCATTCAATGCATAGTTATTATTCAAGAAAAAATAACAGTTATCAAAATAGTGGTTATAAGATATTTGTTGCAGAGGTTGCGTCTACAGTAAATGAATTATTACTTGCTTTTTATCAATTGGATAATACTGATGATAGAAAGGAAAAATTAGTAATTTTAAATAATTTATTGGATTTATTTAAATCTACTATTTATAGACAGACCATGTTTGCAGAATTTGAACGTGATATGTATAGAAAACATGAAAATAATGAAGTTTTAACTTATGAGGTTTTGAATAATTCATATTATGAACTTAATAAAAAATATTTTGGAGAAAATGTAGTAGTAGATGATTACATTAAATATGAATGGGAAAGAATTCCACATTTTTACTACAATTTTTATGTTTATAAATATGCAACTGGTTTAAGTGCAGCATGTTATATTGTAAATAATATACTAGAAAATAAAAATAATATGAAAGAAAAATATTTGAAGTTTTTAACTTTAGGTGGATCAATGTCTCCACTTGAAGAATTAAAAGTTATGGGGATTGATATGACTGATAGTAAAGTTATTGAGTCAGCAATAAATATGTTTGATGGTATATTAGAAAGATTTGAAAAACTATTATTAGAGAAGTAAGAGGTGAAAAAATATGGATAAAAGGGACTACTATGAGGTTTTAGGAGTTTCTAAAACTGCATCAGAGGATGAAATTAAAAGTGCTTTTAGAAAATTAGCAAAGAAATATCATCCTGATGTAAGTAAAGAACCAGATGCTGCTGAAAAGTTTAAAGAAGCCCAGGAAGCATATGCAGTACTTTCAGATGCTAATAAGAGAAAGCAGTATGATCAATTTGGACATTCTGCATTCCAAAATGCAGGTGGTGCTGGTGGATTTGATTTTTCTGATTTTGACTTTGGTGATATTTTCGGTGATATTTTTGGTGGAAGTTTTGGAGGTTTTGGATTCGGAAATTCTAGATCATCTAATAGGAGACAAAAAGGAAGAGATTCTGTATTAAGAGTGGATCTAACTTTTGAAGAAGCTGTTTTTGGATGTTCTAAAACAATAAAAGTAAATATCAATGATAAATGTTCAGATTGTAATGGACTAGGAGGACATGGTGAAAAAAAATGTCCAAAATGTAATGGAAGTGGAACTGTTACTACTGAACAGAGATCTTTGTTTGGAAGCTTTATGACAAGAACAACATGCTCTGAATGTGGAGGAAAAGGTGTAGTCTATGAAACAGTTTGTAAAACATGTAGAGGCGAAGGTAATGTTAGAAAAACTAAAGAACTAGATGTTAAAATACCTGCTGGTGTTGATACTGGAAATCAGTTAAGACTATCAGGAAAGGGGGAAGCTGGATTAAATGGTGGACCTAATGGTGATTTATATTTAGAATTTAGTGTTTTAGAACATCCTATCTATAAAAGAGATGATATAGATATTTATTTAGATTTCCCTATTACTATTACAGAGGCTATTTTAGGATGTAAAAAGGAAGTTCCAACTATTTATGGAACAGTTAAATTAACGATATCTCCAGGTACTCAAGGTAATGATAAATATCGTTTAAAGGGAAAAGGAATAGAAGATGTACATTCTTCTAAAAAAGGAGATATGTATGTAGTAATAAATGTAGTAATACCTGATAAGTTATCAAAAGAGCAGAAAAAGTTAATTGAACAGCTTTCTAATACTGATTTAGAAGATAATGATAAGTTTAAAAAAATTAAGAAATATATTTGACCTTTAAGGTCTTTTTTTCTATTCCATTTAGTTGTCTACTTTTAGTTAACCAATACAATGTTTATATTGACAAAATTAAAGGGGGGGGGGGTATAATGTAGTTATAAGGGAAAGGCGTGACTTAAATGAATGAAGAAATTCAAGAAAATGGTAAAAATAATGGACATAAAGTAAAGACAGTAATAATAGTACTACTTGTAATAGCATTGTTATTATTTATTGGATTTATAATTTATGATAAAGTAATATCAAAAGATAATAATACAACTAATACTGGAAATAACAATTCAAATAATACAAGTGACGTAGTAGAACTTGATATTAATAGTAGTGAAATTCAAGAGTTGACAAAATTTGTAAGAGGATTTGATAATATACATGCATGGGGTATTTACGGAACTGATACATTGATGGCTGCATTTGACTTAAATAATACTAATCGTGATAAAATGATGACACTTATTTCGACTGTATTAGAACCAACATGGGTATGCGATGGTCAAGGCGGTAGTTGCGAAAATAAATGCCTTGTTATAAATGGTGAGAATAAATGCGGTTATGTAGATCAAAAAAGTATGGAGAATAAATTTAGAGAGGTATTTGGACCAGATGTATCTTATACAAATGGAACATTTGAAGCTGGAAATAGTTGTTCTATAGCAGTTGATTATGATTCAAAAACACAAAAATATTGGGCTAGTAATGAATGTGGCGGGGGTAAAGACCTACCAGAATATAATGAATTATATAGGGCAGAACAAAAAGGTGATGAAATATATACTTACTGGTATTTTTATAAAACTTTTGATACTGTTTTTTATACCGATCTTGGTGACCAAGAAACTTGGTATTTATCAATAATAGATGCAAATGGTGTGAAACACAAAATAGATATTGGTGATAATAAAGCTAAGGAAGAGTTTAATAAACTTAAAACAATAATGGATTTAAAAACATATAAAATAACATATAAAAAACAAAGTGATGGAAAATATTATGTATATAGTGGAGAATGGATGTAAACATAGTTGAAGAATAAAATTTATAAATAAATTATATAAGAGGATGATGAAAATCATTCTTTTATAATACCTTTAATTAAGAATATATATGATAATTATATTTTATATAAACAGAGATTATTATTTTAAACATTTTATTATACATT
>JAMPDH010000001.1 GCA_023665725.1 Clostridium sp.
AGGGTTTAAAAACTCCAATGATTGTCAATACTTTTGAGAAACCTATGGACTTTAAAGCAACAGCTGATATGATGCCATATATGAGAGATTTAGTATTTCAAGAATTATATAATCAATTATATAGACCTGATTTGGGTTTAGTAGAACTAGAACCTGTTAAACGTGCTTTTTTTAAAGGTAGTAGTACTTTTTTATATATAGAGATGTCTGAGATGAAAAGTAAGTTTACTGAAATATTTGGTCCAGATGTAGAATACACAAATGGACAAGGTTTCTATACATATAGTGATAGTATTATGAATGGGATATTTTATTATGATCCAAAAGATTCACGTTATTATTATCCAGCAGAATGTTGTGTAGGTGGAGGTGAAGGTTATTATGGTTCAAAAATTTATAAGGTAGAACAAAAAGATGATGAAATATATGTATACACAATTGTGTATAGCACTAATGGTGTAGATTACAAAGTTTATGATGTTTCTACTCATAATTATTTAGGTATATATGAATATGTAGATGAAGAGTTGGATAATGCAACTATAGAAAAATTGATAAATGAAAATAAATTAAATACATATAAATTTACATATAAAAAACAAAGCGATGGAAAATATTATGTATATAGTGGAGAATGGATGTAACCATTCTTTTTTTTATATAAAAACCATAGTTAAAAACTAATAATTATTTTTAATAATTATGATAAATTAATAACGAAATGATAAATTTTATTCATTGTGTGTGCATATTATACACCCTCTGTAAGAGTGGTCTAAAAATATTATAAATTCCCTTTTGTCTTTGAAATTATTCTAATACATTATTAATATTTTGATTTAGTTTTTTTTCATAAATTGTTAATTTTTCATTTATATCTACGGTTGCCAAAAGGATATTAGAAGTATCATTGTAACCTTTAATTTTAAGTTCTTTTTTTAACCATTCACAATCTTTATTTATATTTTTAAGATTACCCTTCATTATTTTAGTATCTATTATAACATTCGCACATAATCCTTGTTTTTTAACTTTTAAATTCATATCTTTAATTGTTAAAGGACTATTTTCACCCTTAGGTAATATGCTTATTTCTCCGTTTGCTTCAAGTAGTGCATATTCTATTTCACTTACATCAAAATAATTATTTGTTCTACATTGTTCTAATAAATCGTTTATATCAAGTTTTGATTTTTTTAATCCTGCTTCTATTATTTTTCCATTTTGTATTAACACAGTAGGAACCCCAATAAAAAACCTTCTTAAAACTATACTTTTCATAGTAACTATTGATATTAAGTATGCAACAAGACCATATATAAGTATTGCAAGTATGCCATTTATAAATTGACTTTCTAGGGCTATCGTTATTTCTGCTGCAAAGTTACCTATAGATATTCCAATTACATAGTCAAAAATAGATAATTGTGAAACTTGTTTTTTACCTAAAAGTTTTGTCACAAAAAAAAGTACTAATAATGATATTATTGATCTTAATGTAGTATCTAATAATTGTTGCATGTCCATTTTTAATCACCACTATTAGTATTTTTTATTTTTTTTAAATTATACAAAAATCATTGTATTAAGTATAAGTTATTTAGGAGTATTCCAGTTCCTTCAGCTACACAAGTTAAGGGACTTTCAGCTATATAAACTGGAACATTTAATTCTTGTTCTAATAACTCATTTAAACCTGATATTAATGCTCCACCTCCGGTTAGAACAATACCTTTATTTATTATATCAGCGGATAGTTCAGGAGGAGTTTCTTCTAATACTTTTTTAGCTGTTTCAATTATAATATTAATACTTTCTTTCAGAGCTTTCTCTATTTCTTCTGAGTTTACTGTAATAGTCGCAGGAAGTCCAGTTACTAGATCTCTACCTTTTACTTCCATTTTGTTGTTTTTATCACCTTTATATACTGTACCAATAGATAATTTTATTTCTTCTGCAGTTCTGTCACCTATTAGTAGTTTATATTTATCTTTTATATATTTAATTATATCTGAATCAAAGGTATTACCTGCTATTTTTATAGAAGAACTGGTTACTATTCCACCAAGAGATAATACTGCTATATCAGTTGTTCCACCGCCTATATCTATTATCATATTTCCACTAGGTACGGATATATTAAGTCCTGCACCAATGGCAGCTACTTTTGGTTCCTCTTCTATATATACCTTTTTTGCACCGGTTCTTTCTGCTGCTTCTCTTATAGCATTTTTTTCTACTTGTGTTATATTAGACGGACAACAAATTAAAATTCTAGGTTTTGAAAAATGTGTTTTTCCATTTATTTTCTTTAGAAAATAATCCAGCATTACTTCTGTTACTTCGAAGTCTGCAATTACACCGTCTTTCATAGGACGTATTGCTTGTACACTTCCTGGCGTTCTTCCAAGCATTTCTCTTGCTTCTATTCCTACCGCCAGTGGTTTTTTAGTAGCTTCATCTATTGCTACTACGCTTGGTTCATTTAATATGATACCTTGTCCTTTTACAAAAATTAATACATTAGCTGTTCCTAAGTCTATTCCTATATCTTTTGCAAACATATTTACTCCTTTCTAACTTGCATTTAAGTATTTTTTTCTTGTGGATTCTCCACCTCTAATATGTCTTATGTCAGTATGGTACTTTAATATAGATTTTACTTCTTCATGCTTTATTTTATCAATTGTAAGTAATCTTTCATGTAAATCTTTATGAACGGTACTTTTTGATATTTTAAATATAGTTGCAATTTCTCTTACAGTTTTTCCTGTTTTAATTATATAGTTTGCCTCATCTATTACTCTTTTATTAATATAATTCACATTTTACACCTCTTTAGTAAATTATATTTTTATTCGTGGTTTTTATTCAAAAAAGAGCAAGAGCCCTCTATATTTCATTTACTAATTTTCCAATGTAATCTGATGGGTTTACTGTTTCATTATTGATAATAAGCTCAAAGTATAAATGTTCTCCTGACTCTTTATCTATATTTGAATTTCCGCTAGTAGCAATAACCTGTCCTTGAGAAATAGTATCATTTTCTTTAACATTAACTTCTTTAACACTTTGATATACACTTATGATATCATCTTCATGTTTAATTTCTATGATAGTTCCAAGTAAATCATCCTCTTTAATACTTTGCACTGTACCACTTAAAATTGCAACTATATCAAAAGTGCCTTCACCTTTAAAAGTTAGACCTGTACTAGGTATATAAGTTCCCTCATAATATATTATAGAATCAATTTGTTCTTTTTCATTAGCTTTATAATCATAAAAGTTCTTAGTTATTTGAACTGTTGGATCAGTATAAGGGTTTATAATTTGTTCAACTGTGTTTTCTTGGTCCTCTCCTATAACGGGAATAATATCTTCAAATATAGTTTTTGTTACATAATCTGTATTATCGTTATTTTTAAGAACAGTCTTTCTTATTAAAAGAATGCTTGATATTATCAATATAAATCCTACTAAGTATGCTGAATAAATTACTGGTTTTTTTAATCTTCTATATGTCATATTTTCACCTCATTTAAGAGTTTTGACATATATATTTTTTTTATACATTTTTTTTAAATTTTTTTAATTTCAGTTCCTTGATAGTAATGTTTTAATATTTCATCATATTTATATCCAGCTTGTGCCATTCCTTCAGCACCATATTGACTCATACCGACACCATGCCCATATCCACGAGCAACAACTGTTATTTGATTTCCTTTTTGAGTAATACTATAGTAATTTGATTTAAGTCCTAATTTATTAGCGACACTCCATCCTGAGAATTCTTTTCCATTTATTTTAATTTTATTTACTCTACCACTATTTGATTTATTTGTAACTTCTATTGTCACATTATCTTTATATGAGAGTCCTAAAAGTTCATGGAATTTTTTAAGTGTGTATATATATTCTTTATCATATAATGGAGAAACACTATCCCAGGTTGATGAAACACTTCTTAAATATGGAATTTCATTTATAAAAACATCTTCACTATTTTCAGTAACTCCGACACTTGTTGAAAAAAACAAAGCATCTATTATTTTTCCATTATAAACTAAGTATTCATCTTTAGTTTCTAATACTGCTTGTTTTACCTTATTAGAATATTTAGTATAGTTATCTCCCCATCTTTTTTTTTGTTGTTCCTCATCTAAATATACTTGATTTGTTACGGTATCAACGACATCATAACTTCTTTTTCTATTATCTACTAAACGTTTCATTACATATGTACGTGCTGCAACAGCTTGAGATTTTAGTGCTTCACTTGAAAAGCTAACGGGCATTTCTCCAGAAACTACTCCTGCAACATATTTTTCTAATGGAACTTCTTCAATTTTCCCCGTTGCATTTCTTTTAACTCTTACAACCATATTAGATGTATAGTTAAATTTTATTTCATCATCATATATAAAAATTGATACTATTATATATGGAATCATTATAATAAGCAAAGTTACATATATTATTTTTTTCATATTCATCACTATTATTCATTATAATAAGTTAATACCATTTTTTTTGTCAAAAAAAGTTAATTTATTAAAATAAAAGATAGCAAAAAATTGCTATCAAATTATTAAATAAATTTTGTATTTATAAAGAAATCATAAAAGAAGTTAACTACTAAATATGAAATACATATTGATATCATTAAGTAAAATAATCTAGATTGGTAATATCTATTTTTTTTAAATATTTGATTAATATTTACACTATCTAATGCCCATATTGATAATGGAACTACTACTAAATAACAAATTCCTTTAATCATTTTCCCTATCAATTATCATATTTATTCTTCTTAAATGTCTTTCTTCATTTGTGAAATTAGTTTCTAGGAATGCTATTAGTATTTCTTTTATTTCTTCTATATTCTTTTCATAACTTATAGCTATAACATTGCAATTATTATCTATTTTACATAATTTTGCTTCAGTTGCATTATCACACTTTCCACATCTAATTCCTTTTACTTTATTTGCTGCAATAGACATTCCTATTCCAGTTCTACAAATTAATATTCCAAAGTCTATTTGCTTATTAATTATAGCATCTCCAACTTTAAATGCATATATAGGGTAATCAGTAGAGACTTCAGAGTTAGTACCAAAGTCTTCTACATCATAATTTTTACTTTTTAAAAATTCTATTATTTCATTTTTAATTTTATATCCTCTATGATCATTACCTATTCCAATTTTCATAAAATTCTCCTATCTATAAAGAGTCCATGGATTTGTTGCAGTTCCACGATATGCTGTTCCACCTCTCCATACAGCAAAGTGTAGATGAGGCCCAGTTGTATATCCTGTCATTCCGACATATCCAATTACTTGTCCTTTTTTAACAGTTTGGCCAACTCTAAGACCTGATGCATATGCACTTAGATGGTTGTATTGAGTATATGTATAATTATCATGATTGATAACTATATATCTTCCTGCACCACTTTGTATATATCCTAGTGTTTGAACAACACCATCATTTGCTGCATATATTTTAGAACCATATGGTGCAGATATATCAAGTGCTCCATGGAATACACCGCTACGCCATCCATATGGAGATGTGATATGATAACTATCTACAGGCCAATACCAGTTAGTTAAATTTATATTTGCAGGTGGTTGTGCTGTAGAAACCTGTTTTGTTCCTTTTACAACGATTTTATCTACACTTTGTTTTAATGTCTCTTTTGATGTTTGATGTACATATGCTATCGCACCATTTACAACTTTTTCATTTTGCTTAATGCGTACAAGTCCATTTTCACCTTGTTGAGTTATTTTTTCTGTACCTAAATACATTGAATTATCATATTTTTCAACTGTTCTATATAATTCTTCAATGTCTTTAGTTGTTTCTTGAACCACTGTTACATTTAATTGGGGATTTGTTACATTTATAGAAACTTCTTCTCCAACTGCTAACATATTAGTTTCACTTGAATATTGTGGATTGGAAATGTAAAATTCCTCTGCACTTATTTTATAATCAAATGCAACTTGTTCAATTGTGTCTCCAGCTTTAACTGTATGTATAGTTTCACTTTTCTTTATTGAAATATTATCACCAAGTTTAAGTTCTTCATCTATTGTTTTATATTGGGGATTTAATATTAAAAATTCTTTTTCACTCATTTCAAAATCTTTTATTAAATCTTTAATTGTTTTAAGGTCTTCTGATTTTACTGTGTATGTTTGGTCTATTAATATTTCATCGTCAACTTTAAAAAGACTATTTATTGCTTCATTTTGTGTTTCATATATACTTTCATCATAGTCAATATTGTATTTTGGATTAAGTATTAAGAATCTTTCCTTACTTATTTCATAATCACTTAGAATTTGTTCAATTGTATCACCTTGTATTATAGTATGCACTTTTTTACCAAATAGTAAGTATTCATTTAAATTTTTACTGTTTGTATATATTTTTTCGTTTGATGGTATATTCATTTCTTTAATAGTTATATCATTATCGATATAAACATCTGTTATATAGGAACCTTCTTCAGTAACTTCCTCTTGAGTTCCGTTTAAGTATGCTTGATATTTATCACTACCAACATATATATTAATTAATGTTTCTACTGCATCTTTAAATATTTGTTCATCTAATACATATATTTTTTGGTTTGAATAATCATCGCTTATTGTTATTTGATATCCCTTTACCGTAAAATCACTTTGTTCATTAATTTTATTATATATAGAGGTTATTTCATCCGTATCTTTTATATAGCTAAGTTCTTTTTTTATTTCAAGACCATTTGGTACATATACTTCATCAATTGAATATTTATTTTTTATTTGTTGTTGTTCAGAATTTATATAATTTTCAAGTTCTGATTTTGATGATATTTTACCAAGTAAGTTTCCATTTAAGTATACTTTGTAATATATACCAGGTTCTCTACTTTTGCTATAGGAAAAAGATAATAAAGATACACAAACAATAATTATTAGTGTTAAAATCATTAAAATTATTTTTTTCATGTTGCCTCCTTTACTACAACTATTTTATCAAGTAATTTTTACTTTAGCAAATTAATGTTTTAATTTTTTTATGAATTTTTTAATGCTTATTTCTCCTATTACATCTTTTATTAAACCAAGTTTATACGCTAATGAAAAATATATTATCGCACCTAGTATTGTATAAACAATTATATATACAATAGACATTAATCTACTTATTTGTGTCATTTTAAATACAAGTGATAATAAGAATAATCCAAGTAACATTGAAGCAACACAGATTATACTTTTCAATAAAACTTTTAATGTACTTTTATATTCAAATTTATATTTTTTCTTAAGTATTAATAATACTAATATGAAAGTTGTACTTTCCACTAAAGCATTTGTTACTATTGAACCATAGTAAGCATCTATTCCAATATTTTTAAGTAGATGCATCATTGGAATATTTAGTAAAGCTTTTAGTATAAAGCTTATAAATAAAGCCCCTAGAGATAATTTTGTGTTATTCATAGTTTGAGCAATATTTATAATAGTTGAATGCAAACCGTAGAATATTACTTGTATTATAAATATTCTAAATATATTTATACTTATTTCATTGTAACCGTAAAATGCTATCCACGTTGGTTGTGCTAAAAAACTTATACCTAGTGACATTGGAATTGTTAAAAATAACATCATTTTAAAAGATTGATTTATCTTTTCATTTACTTCTTTATAATCTTTTTTAATAAAACTTTCAGATATATTTGGAACAAGGCTTATAGTCATTCCCATGGATATAGACATTATTATCATGTTTAACTTTGTTCCCCATGTAGCAACTACTCCAAATGCAGTTTCTGCAATTTCAACTGAATATCCTAAGTTTACTAATGTTTTTTCAACTGTGAATGAATCTACAATTCCGTATAAGGATTTTGTAAAGTCAATTATTACGAATGGCATTGCATATAATAATATTTTTTTTAGTAATTCTTTTTTATCTACTTTATTAGTGTCATCTTTTTCTATATTAAGTTGTTGTTTATTTTTTCTTATTTTTATTTTTAAATATATATAGGATGCAAGAGCAGCGATAGTTGCTGAAAATATTGCAATATATACTGCTACATTAATTGGTAGATTTAAGACTTTAACAGTTATATAGCTACCTAGTATTATTATAATAACTCTTACAATTTGCTCTATTACGTTAGATATACTAGTGGTTGTAATCATTTTATGACCTTGCAAATATCCTCTTAAAACACTCTGTTGAGGAACAACAAGTAAAGCAACAGAGATAACTCTTATAGCTGTTGCTACCTCATCTATAGTATTACCACCTTCAATATTTCCAATAAACATATGTGCAATATTTTCGGCAAATATAAACATAAGTATGAAACATACTAGTCCAATAATTGTCATTATTGTAGCAGACATTTTATATATTTTTTCTTTTACTGTGTAATTTTCTAAAGCATTGTATTCACTAACTAGTTTAGAAACAGCAATAGGTATTCCACATGTAGATAAACTTAAAAATATTGAGTATATAGAGTATGCATAACTATATAATGCTCCACCTTTTGTTCCAATAATACTATAAAATGGTATTACATATATTAAACCTAATATTTTACATACTACGATTGATATAGTTGCAATCATTGCTCCTTGTAAAAAATTATTTTTTTTCATATATTCTCCTAACATAAACGAGTAATTTTATTACTCGTTTTATTTTAATATTTTGTAGTTCTATTTGTAAATTGCCCACTACCTGCAGGGAAATTTACTATTTTACGTGGATCTACTGTTTTTGATATAAATGTACTCCAACTCTTATAATCGCTTAAATATAATCCATATGCAACTGAAAAGTGTAAATGTGGCCCTGTTGAACATTTGTCCCATGTTTCTATTCTAGGGTTTCCTCCTGAGATAGCAATAACAGTGTCTTTTGTAACAGTATCACCTACATTAACTAAAATTGTTCTTAAATGATGGTAGCCTGTTGTATATGTTACACCATTAACTTTATGATGTATATAAATTTTATTTCCTCCGCAACTTGATTTTCTAACAATTCCAGCAACAACACCATTTGCAGATGAATATACTTTAGCTCCATTTGCAGATAAGTCTATTCCTGTATGGAAATCGCCTAAGGAAGATCTATAACCGTATTCACTTGTTCTACGTCCAGATTCAAGAGGCCTCCAAAAACTAGTATCAGGTGGAAGTTGTCCTTTTGTACATACATCTAAATCATCATTATCTTTACAACCGTATTGTTCTTCATACATTTTTATTGCTTGTTTTTGAACTGCAATTTCTTCTTCTATATCTACTGTTACATCGACAATCTGATTCATTTGAGTTCCTAAACTATTTAAGTCTTCTTGTAATGATTTTTGTTTTTCTTCCAGACTTTTTATTTTATCTTTTAATTCAGTCTGTTTTTGTTTGTTTTGTTCTATAAGCGAGTTATATTCATTTACTAAGTCATCGTTATATTGTATTAATTGCTCACTTATAGCTACTCTATATATAAAGTCTGTAAATGTTTTCGCACCCATTATGTAATCTAAGTTTGCAGAATTACTACCAGATATTTGATAAAAACTTATTATTTCTTTTATTTGATTTTTCTTTGTTTGTATATTTTTATTCAATTCTTCTATTTCATTAGAAAGATCTGATATTTCAGTTTGACTATTATTAATTTGATCTATTGTATTTTGTATGTTTGCTTTAACTGCATTTATTTGTTGTTGTGTTAAGTTTTTATTTTGTTGTGCTTCATTATATTCATCAATTGTTTTTTGAAGTTCTACTTTTAAATCTCCTAAGGTTTTAGCATATGTAATTTCTTTTGGCAATGAAATAGACGCTAATAACAATGTTATGATTAATACTATATTAAATGATTGTTTAATTAATTTTTGATGATTTTTCATGTTTCACCTACTTTATAATAAAAATTATAACATATTTATATAATTTTTAAAAGTTTTTTTGAATTAGTGTGTTTATTGATGTATAATTAACTTGGAGGGTAAGTTATGTATAGAAAAACATTTATTGAGATTAATTTAAATAATTTATATAATAATGTTAAAAAATTAACGGATTTTTATAAATATAAATATTATATTGGTGTTGTAAAAGGGTCTTGTTATGGACATGGTGAATATATTGTTAATACATTGGTAGATGCAGGTATTAATTATTTAGCTATTTCATCATTAGAGGAGGCAATAAAATTAAGAAAATATAATAAGGATACTCCTATTTTATGCCTTGAACCTATTGATATGGATTATTTAAATATATGTATTGAAAATAATATAGCTATAACTTTACATGATTATAATTATTTTAAAGATTTAATTAATCTTAAATTAAATGGGGTTTTAAAAATACATTTAAAGATAGATACTGGTATGAATAGACTTGGCATAAAATCCTCGAATCAAATTAATGAAATTTATAACAAATTGATTGAAAATAAGAATTTTTATTTGGAAGGAATTTATACACATTTTGGTACATCTGGTGTTTATGATAAAACTTATGATAATCAAGTAGATAGATTTAATTATTTAACTAAGGATATTGATTTATCAAAGATACCAATTGTTCATTTAAATAAAAGTGTTAATGTACAAGCTCATACTAAAATGAACTATGAAACAGGAGTTAGACTTGGAATAGTAATGTATGGTTATAATCAATTAAATGGTCCAATGCTTAATACCTTTAGGCAAAAATTGAGATATTATAGAAAAATATTTAGAAATAAAAGATTAGGTGTTTCTAAAACCATAAAAAAATGTAACCTAGAGTTAAAGCCTTCTTATAAATTAGTTAGTGAAGTAATTCAGGTTAAAAAAATTAATAAAGGTGATCATGTTGGATATGGAGAGGTTTTTACAGCTCAAAGTGATGGATATGTTGCAACTATTCCCATAGGGTATGCTGATGGGTTTAGTTTAGATAATACTGGTAGAACTATTTTAATTAATGATAAGCGATATAAAATTATAGATATTGTTATGATGGGAATGATTACAGCGCTTGTTGATGAAACTGTTAAAGTACATGATAGAGTGGTTTTAATGGGTGATGATATATCTATTCTTGAAGTAAGTATACATAATCATTCAACTCAATATGAAACTTTGTGTCGAGCAAATTCTAATGTGCCTAGAGTATATATTAAAGATAATAAAATTTTACATATAGAAGAATAGGTAAAAAGTCTAAAAATTTGATATGTTTTTTAGACTTTTTTTGATTTTACGTTTTGCTTTATTTTTAATCTTAGCAGTTGTTTTCTTTCTGAATATTTTAACTCCTAATAATTCATAAATCTTTAATTAAATATTTTTTCCTTTTTTATTCATAATATAACCCTTCTTTTTTAAAGTTCCTATATTAAAATTGAGAAACTATCCCGTGAAATTGGCTTATATACTAACAAAAAAACTATAAAATGTCGTTTTTATTAGTTTACTACATCCTTTATTCTTTTTCTCTTGACAAAAATTAAAATTTGTGTAAAATAATGTGTACACAAAGGAAGTAATATATATTGACAAATTACAACCTTGTGAATATAATTAAATTAAGAATGAAGTGTAAGGGAGATTTTACATTAATTCGTATTATATTCATTAATTTGAATATAATAAAAAGAGATACACTTGATATTTGTGTGTTAGGTGTTATCTCTGTCCGAAAAAATTTTTAGACTTGGAAAACACCATACTCAGCAGTTGAATAGGTGTTTTCTTTTTTAGTCCTCTTTTAGTAAATAAATAAGTATTAGTATTATAACAATGTACTCCATAAATTTCCTGCAGTGGACATCACCTCCGTTCTAATTTAAGAATAAAAATCAAAAAATGAACAGAGGAACACCTAACTATCTTGTGTATCTCTTAATCATTATATTATTAATTTAATATAGTGTCAATTAAAATAAGAACTATAGATTTGATTAAACAAGAAATATGTCCTATTTATGTCCTAAAATTTTAAATTATTATAATTTATAATTTGGCTAAAAATGGTATATTTTGGATTACAAAAATGCAATACAAACTGTATTTTTATCTCTCCATAGAGTAACCAATTTAATTTTGAGTCTATATCATTTATCAAAGTTAAACTTAATTCTTGGCATATAACTAAATCTATACATTTTTTAGACTTTTTTTGATTTTACGTTTTGCTTTATTTTTAATCTTAGTAGTTGTTTTCTTTCTGAAGGATTTAGAAAAAATACAACATACAATTATGACAATTAAACTTGATATAATTATTATGTAATTGGTATTATTATCTTCTTTTTTTTCATCGTTTTTATTTTCACTCCAAATACCTATTTTTTGATATTCTGCGATTTTTTCATGATCTTTTAAAATACTTGTATATTTATAATCCCCATATAGATATGCAACTTCTGCAAGACCTTCTTTTATTAATGTATCTTGAAGTAATATATCATCTACCCATATCCATGCTAAATATCTATCATATTTATCTGTTTTAGAACTATTATCATCAAATTCTAATTCTATTTTAGTTGCATTTGTAAGTTTGCTGCAAGTAAATATACTTGCTTCCTTTCCGAATGATTCTACTTCTTTTTTTGGATGTACACTTTCTGGTGTATCTATAGCAAGAAATCTAACCTTTATAATATCGTTATTATAGTTAAAACTTGCAGTATCTCCGTCTATACATTTATTTAATGTAACTATCTCTTTTTCATAGGCTTTTACAATTAATGGTGTTGCTAAAATAAATACTAATAAAAATTTAAATACTATTTTTTTCATATACTTCACTATAAATATTATAATATATATTATTTAAAAATATAATAGTATATATTTTTAAGTGTAAAGTATTTTTAAAGTACAATAATAAATTGTAGTAAATATTATTTAAATATATTTTGACCTTTATAAACAATAGTGATATAATGTTTCAGTCGAAAGAAGTGTATATATTATGAAGAAAATAAAAAATATAGCGATTATAGCCCATGTTGACCATGGTAAAACAAAATTAGTGGATAAATTATTAGAAATGTCACATACGTTTAGAGAAAACGAAGATATAAGTGAATTATCAATGGATTCTAATGATATAGAAAGAGAAAGAGGTATTACAATACTTGCTAAAACTACATCAATTAATTATAAGGATTACGTTATAAATATATTGGATACACCGGGGCATGCTGACTTTGGTGGAGAAGTAGAAAGAATAATGAATATGGTTGATGGAGTATTGCTTGTAGTTGATGCTTACGAAGGACCAATGCCACAGACAAAATTTGTTCTTAAAAAAGCATTACAAGCACATGTAACACCAATTCTTGTTGTAAATAAAGTAGATAAACCTGCAGCTCGTCCTAAACAAGTTGTGGATGAAGTAATAGATTTATTTATAGAATTAGGTGCTGATATAGATCAATTAGATTTTCCTGTAATTTATGCTTCTGCTTTAAATGGAACATCTAGTATGTCACCTGAGGTTGATAAGCAAGAGAAAACAATGGATTATATATTAGATACTGTTATTAATACAATTCCAGATCCTAATACTGAAATAGATGGTTTCTTACAATTCCAACCAGCTTTACTTGATTATAATGATTATGTTGGTAGAATAGGTATAGGATTAGTAAAAAAAGGTAAAATTCATACTAATCAAATGGTTTCCTGTGTAAGATTAGATGGTTCTATCAAACAATTTAGAATTGCTAAATTATTCGGATTTTTTGGACTTAAAAGAGTTGAAATAGAAGAAGCAGTGGCGGGGGATATTATTGCTATTTCAGGGCTTCCTGATATTTCAGTTGGAGAAACTGTATGTGAAATAGGACATGAAGAAGCTCTTCCTATAATAAAAATAGATGAACCTACTTTACAAATGACTTTTGGTGTTAATTCAAGTCCATTTAATGGTAGAGATGGTAAATTATTAACTGCCAGAAAAATAGAGGAAAGACTATTTAAAGAAACTGAAAAAGATGTTAGTTTAAAAGTAGAACCAACAGATTCTGAATCATTTATAGTTTCAGGAAGAGGAGAACTTCATCTTGCAATACTTATAGAAAATATGAGACGTGAAGGCTATGAATTACAAGTATCTAAACCATCTGTAATAATTAAAGAGGTAGATGGGATTAAGATGGAACCATATGAAGAGTTACAAATTGATATGCCAGAAGAATATATGGGAGTAGTTATAGAACAATTAGGTATGAGAAATGGTACAATGGAAAGTATGTCAAATGAAAATGGTCAAGTAAGACTTGGCTATATTATTCCATCACGTGGATTATTAGGATTTTCAACGGATTTTATGACATTAACTAAAGGTTATGGAATAATGAATCATTCATTTAAAGAATTTAGAGAATATCAAAATATAGAAATTGGTGAAAGAAAATTAGGAGTATTAGTTTCAATGGAAAATGGTAAATCAACTGCTTATGCATTAGGTCAATTAGAAGATAGAGGTATTATGTTTATAGAACCGGGTGTAGAAGTATATGAAGGAATGATAGTTGGTGAACATTCTAGAGATAATGATCTTGCTGTAAATGTAGTTAAAGGAAAAAATTTAACAAATACAAGAAGTTCAAGTAAAGACCATACTGTAGTTCTAAAAAGACCAAGACCAATAACATTAGAATATGCATTAAGTTATATTAATACTGATGAATTAGTAGAAGTAACTCCAAATAATATAAGATTAAGAAAGAAAATTTTAAATACAGAACAAAGAAAAAAAATAGAGGCAAGAGGTTAATCTTGCCTTTTATAAAGCACTTTTTATTAATGCGGTTATTAAGTCTTTATATGTAAATTTTTCATTTGTAAGTAACATTGGATACATGCTAATACAAGTAAATCCAGGAATTGTATTGATTTCATTTAAATATATATTGCCATTATATAAAAAATCAACTCTTGCCATGGTTTTACAATTTAAACTTTTAAAAACTTTTATAGCAATTTCTTTGATTTGTTTTTTGATGTTATCTGGGATGTCTGCTGAAACAATAGTTTTAGAATCACTATCATTATATTTAGCATTATAGTCATAGAATTCACAATTAGTAATTATTTCACCTATATCAGATACTTTTAAACCATTGTTTTCTAGAATCGCACATTCTAATTCTCTTGCATTTACAAACTCTTCTACAACAACTTTATTGTCGTGTTTTAAAGCAACATTAATTGCCTTTTTTAATTCGTTTTTATTATTTGCTTTAGTAATTCCTATAGATGAACCACATCTAGAGGGTTTTATAATAAGTGGAAATTTTAATTTCTTTATTATATTCTTTATATTGTAGTTTTTATCTATTGTTATATGATTTACTTGTTTTATATTATAGCTATTAAGTATTATCTTAGTTAAGTCTTTATCATATGATATTAAATTACTTGAACTGTCACAACCTACATATTTAATATTAAACATTTCAAGCATTCCTTGTATTTTTCCATCCTCACAAGTATTTCCGTGTATGATTGGAAAAACAACATCAAATGATTTAATAAATTCTATAATATTATCTATTTTAGTAACATTAGAATCTAACCAATTTCCATTTTCTAGGTATTCAAGATTATCATTAAATATATACCAGTTTCCCTTAATACCAACACTTGTAACATTAAATTTTTTATGGTCTATATTTTCTAATATATTTTTAGCTGATTTGCAAGAAACCATATGTTCTTCTGAATCTCCACCAAAAAGAAGTAAAACATTAATCAAAATAATACACCTCTAGTTATATAGTATGAATTTAGCTTAGGTAGGTGTTTATATATATTCTATAATTTCTTTAATTGCATATTATATAAATATATGATACAATATTTAAGGTTTAAAAATTATTGAGATTGTTCTAAATAATAGAAAATTACTAATAACTTATTAAATCAAATAATTTAGAAAGGACAGCAGTATGGAAGATAAGAAAATAGTTTGTTCTGATTGTGGGAACGAATTTACATTTACTGTAGGAGAACAAGAATTCTACAAAGAAAAAGGTTTTAATGATCCTCAAAGATGTAAAGAATGTAGAGATAAAAGAAAAGCCCAAAAGAATGAAAATAACAAATAGAACTCCCTTTTAAGGAGTTTTTTTGATAATATAAATTGAAGATTTACGTGAAATATGGTATTTTATTATTGATAGAAAAGAGAAATAATATGAAATTTATTGTTGAAGATAATGTGAGACTTTTAGAATTTTTAAGTATGAAGATAAATAATAAATCTAAAAATGCAATTAAATCATTATTATTAGATAGATGTGTTTTAGTAAATAACAAAGTAATTACTAAATATAATTACAATTTAAAATTAAATGATATAGTACAAATTATTAAAAAAATTAATAAAAATATGGAAATTATTTATGAAGATAAAGATATAATTGTTATTAACAAACCATGTGGATTACTTACTATAGGTACTAATAAAGTTCACGATAAAACATTATATAGGTACACATCCGATTATTTAAAAAAAATAAATAAAAACTCTAAAATATTTATAGTCCATAGGCTTGATAAAGATACATCTGGGATAGTAGTGTTTGCTAAAAATAAGGATATTAAGGATAAATTACAAAATAATTGGAATGAAATAGCAACTAGAAAATATATTGCAGTAGTATTTGGCAAAATGCTTAAATGTAAGGGTACAATTAAAACATATATTAAAGAAAATCCAAAAACTTATAAAAGTTTTTCATCAAAAACAGGGGAACTTGCTATTACAAATTATAAGGTTTTAAGTACTAATAGTAAGTATTCATTACTAGATATTGAAATTAAAACTGGAAAAAAGAATCAAATAAGAGTACACTTAAGTGAATTAGGTAATCCTATAGTTGGAGATAAAAAATATGGAAATAGTTCCTTTCCTTTTCTTTGTCTTCATGCGTATGAATTAACATTTAATAGAAATATAAATAATAAAGATTATTGTTTTAAGACAGGCATTCCAGAATATTACAATAAACTAATTGATATAAATGATTTTAAGATATAAAAGTTATAAAATATTATATAACTTTTATTTTTTTAAAATTAAATTGACTAAAAATCTTGTAATTAGTAGAAAAATAACCTATAATGAAAATAGGGTGGTTTAATGGAAAAAATAAAAATATCAGACCTAACATTTGGTTATGATGAAACATTGTTTGAAAATTTAAATTTAGAAATAAAATTAGGTACAGTTAATACATTAGTAGGTCCAAATAAAAGTGGAAAAACAACACTTGCTAAAATATTAGCAGGTATTATAAAGACAGATTCTGTTTATTTTAATGGAGAATTAATTAAAAATAAAGAGTTACAAAAAAATGTTATATATATAAGTAACAGTACTAAAATAGAGAAAAAAGATATAAAGAAACTCAAAAAATTAGAGTTTTCAGAATATTTTAATATTAATGACATATTACAAAAAAAATATTTTAATAAAGAGGATATATCAACTCTTTTAATTATAAAGAGTCTTCTTACAAATCCTAAAATATTAATAATTGATAATATATTACACTTAGTTAATATAAAGGATGATGTTTTAAAATATGCTAAAGATAATAAAATAACCTTAATAAATATTACTAATGATATGGAAGAGAGCTTACTAGGAGATAATATAATAATATTAAATAACAAGAAAATAATATTGAATTCTAAAGCTACAACAGTTCTAAAAAAAGAGAAAAAATTAAATGAAAATAAATTAACACTTCCTTTTATGATAGATTTATCAAATAAACTAAAGTTTTATGATTTAATAAAAACGGATATATTAGATATGAATGAAATGGTGGATGTATTATGGAAATAGTAAGTATTAGTTATATAGATAATCAAAAGTATGAAAATAAACTTAATATAAATGATAATTCTATTAATTCGATAATAGATTATGGAAATATTAAATCTTTAGTTGTAAAAGGAAGAAATTATATATTACTTGATGATATTATTTGTTCTTTTAAGACTAATACATTAGGTGAAGAAATAAATCGTTATGAAAAAAATTTAACAAGCGATTATATAGAAAATTTAAAAAAATTATTTGATTTTAATGAAGATTTTTATAATAAAGATAAAAGTATTATGAGTTCTAGTGAAATAAGACTTTGTTATATATTTATAAATCTATTACTTGATAATGATTTAATAATATTAGATGATTTAACGGAATCACTTGATAGTCAAAATATAAATAAAATTTTATTTATATTGAGGGAGTTAAAAAAACAAGGAAAAACAATTATAATAATATCAAATGATGTGGAAATGATTCATAAAATATCAGATAATATTATAGTAATAAATAAACAAATAATTTGTTATGGATCTAAATACGATGTATTTGTAAATAATGATTTAAGTAAAATACCTAATGTAATAAGATTTTCTAAGATAGTTAAAGATAAAAAAAATGTTAAATTAGGTTATAGAGATGATATAAAAGATCTTATGAAAGATATATATAGGTGTGCTAAATAAATGAAATATCTTATTACATTTTCGTATGATGGGACTTTGTTTTATGGATATCAAAAGCAATTAGAAAAAAGAACAGTACAAGGAGAAATAGAGCATGTATTGTCTAAAATATTAAATAGTAATATAAATATAAGTGCATCAGGTAGAACTGATGCTAAAGTTCATGCGTTAAACCAAAAAGCACATTTTGAAACTTTGAAAAAGGTTAATCTAAAAAACCTAAAAAAATCAATGAATAGTTTGTTGCCTAATGATATTTATGTTAAAAAAATTAATAAAGTAGATAATAATTTTCATGCCAGATTTAGTGTAGTTTCTAAAGAATATGAGTATAGAATTAATATTGGAGAATATAATCCATTTCTACGTAATTATGTATATCAATATAATAAGAAAGTTAATATTAAATTAATTGAAGAAGCATCTAAATATTTTATTGGTACACACAATTTTAAAACTTTTACAAAGACAGTTGATGAAGATAAAGATTTTGTAAGAACTATAAATTATATAAAAATAAGGTGTAAAAATAAGATTTTATATATAAATATAAATGCTAATGGTTTCATGCGTTATATGGTAAGAAATATAATTGGTACTTTGCTTGCAGTGTCTGAAGAAAAACTAAAACCTTCTGATATATTAGATTTAATTAATAAGGAAAATAGGATTTATGCTTTTAAAACTGCAAATCCAGAGGGATTATATTTAAAAGATGTATATTATAAATAGACAATATTTATTTTCCAAAAATTGGTTTTAAAATTATCTTGCATAAATATTACTTTAATGTTATACTTTCATAAAGGTGAATTTAAATGACAAAAAAGCAAGATGCTGTTTTAATGATTAAGAAAAAATTGCAGGGAGATTCCTTTTATACATATAAAGAAATCGCAAATTTTACAGGCTATCATCCTAAATATATATTAAAGTTAAAAAAATATATAATAAATAACAACATAAGTTTAGTCCATGGTAATAAAAATAGAAAGCCGTCAAATGCTTTGAGCGAAGAAGAAAAAAACAAGATAATTAACTTATATAAAAAATCTAGTGTTAGTATACGCAAATTTTGCAAATTCTATAGTAAAAGAAGCTATTCTTGTATTTATAATACATTGAAAACTTATGAAAAATCATTAACTAATAATTAATGATTTTTTTGTCGATTAAAAATAAAAATAAAAATAATATGCCTTAATATTATTTATTAGGAGGCATACTATGAATACTAATGGATTAAATACAAATGAAATAATAGAAAGTAAAAATAAGTATGGTACAAATAAAATCAGTTCAAAAAAACCTGAAGGGTTTTTAAAATTATTAATAGAAAGTCTAGGGGATCCAATAATTAGAATTTTAATAATAGCCCTTGGAATAAAAATTGTATTTTTAATTAAGGATTTTGATTGGTATGAAACAGTTGGAATTGTTATTGCTATTTTTATAGCCTCTTTTATATCTTCAATATCGGAATATGGAAGTGAAAAAGCTTTTATAAAGTTACAGGAAGAATCGTCGAAAACTAAATGTAGGGTTAGAAGAAATGGTAAAGTAGAGGAAATCTTTGTAGATGATGTAGTTGTTGGTGATATAGTAATACTTGATTCAGGAGATAAGATTCCAGCAGATGGGATAATTGTAGATGGAGATATATATGTAGATGAATCTTCGCTAAATGGTGAAACTAAAGAAGCTCATAAATTAAGTGTATCAAGTTACGAATTAAATCCTAAAGATGAAAATTTTGTATATAGGGGAACTGTAGTATATTCAAATCATGCTTTAATGAAGGTTGAAAAAGTAGGTGATAAAACTTATTATGGTGTTTTAGCGCATGAACTTCAGGATAAACAACCAGAAAGTCCACTTAAGATAAAACTTAGACATTTAGCGGGCATAATAAGTAAAATAGGGTATTTAGGTGCGATTTTAGTTTCAATTTCTTATTTATTTTCTAAAATAGTAATTGCTAATAATTTTAATTTCAGTTTAATAGTTGAAACTGTAACTAATTTTCAATTAATGGCAAAATATATTTTATATGCTTTAACACTTTCCGTAACTATAATAGTAGTAGCAGTTCCAGAAGGGTTACCAATGATGATTACATTGGTACTTTCTTCTAATATGAAGAGAATGTTAAAAAATAATGTAATGGTAAGAAAACTTATTGGAATAGAAACTGCTGGGAGTGTAAATATATTATTTACTGATAAAACAGGTACTTTAACTAAGGGAAAGTTAGAAGTTGTTGGAATAATGAATGGTTCTTTAAAGGAATATCGAAATGAAGAAGAAATACTAAAATATCCTAGATTTCATGAATTGGTAAAATTATCAAGTATATATAATAATGCTAGTGAATATGATGAAGAAAATAAAGCTGCATTTGGTGGAAATATAACTGATAGAGCAATTTTAAATTTTATAAAAACCGATAAAACTAAGAAATATAAAATTATATCATCTATACCATTTGATAGTAAAAATAAATATTCTATGATGACAATATATAAAGATAGAAAAATTACATTAGTAAAGGGAGCGCCTGAAAAAATACTTCCTAAATGTATAAATTATTATGATGAATTTGGAAATTATAAAATACTTAATAAGAGAGAAATAGAAAGTAAAATAAAAGAAAGCACTAGAAAGGGGAACCGTGCTTTAGTTATTGCTATGGGAAGGATAGAGCAACTTGATTCCTTGACATTTATTGGACTTATATATATAAAAGATGAAGTTCGAAAAGAGGCAATTGAAGGATTAAAACTTGTTCGTAATGCTGGTATAAAAACAGTAATGATAACAGGTGATAATAAAGATACGGCTGTTTCTATAGGTAAAGAGGTAGGATTGTTGAAAGATAATAATGATTTGATATTTACAAGTAAAGAAATTGCTGAAAAAAGTGATGAAGAATTAAAGATACTTCTTCCTAATATAAAAATAATTGCTCGGGCGCTTCCTCAGGATAAAAGTAGATTGGTTAGAATTTCACAAGAATTAGGGTTAGTTGTTGGAATGACAGGTGATGGTGTAAATGATGCGCCTGCTTTAAAGAAAGCAGATGTTGGGTTTTCCATGGGTAGTGGAACAGAAGTAGCAAAAGAAGCAAGTGATATAATAATTTTAGATGATAATTTTTTATCTATATCTAAGGCTATTTTATTTGGAAGGACTATATTTAAAAGTATAAGAAAATTCATTATATTTCAATTAACTGTTAATATATGTGCTGTTGGACTTTCTATAATTGGACCATTTATTGGAGTAGATACACCAGTTACAGTTATTCAAATGTTATGGATAAATATGGTTATGGATACTTTAGCAGGTCTTGCTTTCTCTTTTGAACCACCATTATTAGAATATATGGATGAGAATCCTAAAAAGAAAGATGAATCTATAATAAATAAATATATGCTACATGAGATATTTATAACAGGTTTATATTCATTTATGTTATGTATATTGTTTTTAAAACTTCCTATTTTTAAATCAATATATAATCAAGATTTAAATCATTTAATGAGTGCTTTTTTTGGATTATTCATTTTTGTTGGTATATTTAATTGTTTTAATGCTAGAACACATAGATTAAATTTGTTTAGTCATTTAATTAGTAATAAGGTATTTATGATAATTATTGCATTAATTGTTATAGTACAAATTGTTTTAATATACTTTGGTGGTAGTATTTTTAGAACGGTTCCGCTTAATTTAAATGAATTCATAATAATGTTTCTTTTAGCGCTTACAGTGATACCTGTAGATTGGATAAGGAAGATTTTTCTTAGGAAAAGGGGTATTATAGGGGGAGTATGAGTTATTAACTCATACTTTTTCTATTGTTTAAATTGGTAAAATATGGTATTATTATAAAGTAACATAATGCTAACGGTGAAAAGAGGTTTTAAGATGTTAGATTTTATTGTATGTGATGATAACGAATATATTAGAAAAAGTGTTAGTGACGTCATAAACTCATATATGATGAAGAATGACCAAGCATATAAAATTAGAACTTTTTCTGATTATAATGAAGAGTTCATGGAATTGTTATCTAGTAATGGAAATTATAGGATATATATTTTAGATATAGAGGCACCAACTAAGTCGGGAATAGATGTAGCAAGAATAATTAGAAAAAAAGATAAAGAAAGTGCAATAATATTTTTAACAGCTCACGAGGAATGTGGGTATTCTGTTTTAAAAAGTTGCACTAATTTTTTGACTTTTATTTCCAAATTTGATGATTATGAGAAAAATTTAAGTCAAGCTATCAAGGAAGCTTTAAATTTATTACACATAAAAAAAGTATTATCTTTTACTGAACATAGTGTAACTTATAATATAACAGTAAGTAATATTTTGTATGTAACTAAAGATACGTTGAGTAGGAAATCAATAATTATTACTGATAACAATATTCATAAAACATATATGACAATAACGGAACTTTTAGATAAGTTATCACCTGTTTTTATGCAAACACATAGATCATGTATAGTGAATAAAGATAGGGTAGAAAAAATTGATAAAAATAAGAATTTAATAATTTTTGATAATGGGGTTGAAATAGATTTATTATCAGATAAGTATAAGAAGGAGTTAGTGAGTTGTGGATAAAATAATATTAAATGTATTAGCAGGATTAACAGTTGGATTTGCTGATATTTATATGTGGCATAGATTATACAATAAAAAAATAAATTTTAAAGATTATAAGCTATATATATCAATAACATTAATAGCAATAATAAGTAATTTGAATTATTATCTTGTTAACAATTATGTAAAGATATTTTCTATAACACTATTTTGTATGTTTGTAAACGCATATTTATTTAATAAGAGGAATAACGAAATTTTAATCGCACCAATAGTATCACAGTTTATAATATTGATTGTCGAAAGCGTTTTGATAGCGCCGTTATATTTTTTATTAGACTTTATTAATTTAAAATTAAGTACTATATCATTTAATGCACTTTATTTAAATATCTTAATTAGTATACTTTCATGTTTGATTTCTAGATTAAAATGGCCTAGAAAATTATTTATAAAATTAGTGAAGATAACTGATAAATTAAGTGAAAGATTCTTATTTGTATTCTTAGGATTTATGGCTATAGTGTCAAATTTTTTCATAATGTTACCATATTATGAGTTGGATTCTATATATATTGTTTGTATAAATTTTATAATAATCATTTTTTATGTATTTATAATATTTAAAATGATGGAGCAAAAAAATTCTAATATTAAAATTAATAATAAGTATAATATAGTAAATAATACTTTAAAAGAAGTTGAACAAAATGTTACTAGACTTAAAATAACAAATCATGAAAATAAAAATCAATTGTTAACTATTAGAAACATGTTAAAAAAGGGTGAAAAATCTGATAAAATTATGAATCATATAGATACTATAGTAAAACAAAAAGTTGAGGATGATGAAAATTTAATGTTTCAAACTTCAACTATAATGAACAGTATGATTAGCTCTATTATATATTCTAAAATGTTAACTATGAAGGAGAATAAAATAGATTCGAAACTTGTAGTAGATAGAGATATAAGAAAATTAGACTTAGGAGAAATGGATGAAGACTTATCGGCAGAGGTTTGTAAGATTATAGGAGTTTATTTAGATAATGCGATTGAAGAAGTTATTAAACTTGATAAAAAGATAGTTAGTATAGAATTATATTGTGAAGATAAATGTTTATGCATAGATATATCTAATAATTTTGAAGGTGAAATAGATACTGAAAAGATTAATATCCCTGGATATACTACTAAAAATGATGGTCATGGATATGGATTATCATTAGTAAAAGAAATAATTGATTCTAATCAAAACCTAAGCTCAAATTTAGAAATTAATAATGATATATTTAAACAAAAGTTAAAAATAAAAATGTAGTTTTTGCTACATTTTATTTATGCAATGCAATTATTTTATTAAACTTTTTGGGCATTCTGGTTCGTCAAATACTAGCATTAAACATGCTTGACTTCCAACTGATGCAGCCTTAAACCCTAAAAATGATAATATTGCAGATAACATATAATCCCTCCTATTCTTTCTATATGTTTAAATTTCTTTAAACCGGATTTTCTATATATAACTTATAATTATTATATGGCATATTAAAAATTTTATATGTAATTGGTGAAATAGTGATACATTGTGCTATTACCGCAAATATAAAACAATTTGAAATAAAATTATTTGTTATTACAAATGAAAGTATTATATAAACTATTGCTATAAAAGTGGATAATAATTTATAAACTTTTCTTCTAGTTGGATTTATAATAGGTCTTTTATGAGTATCAGCTGGACTAAAAGCATATATATTTATTATTCCAAGTATTCCTATTATATATTTTAAAATAGGAGAAATTTCTATGTGTAAGCTTATATATGGTACTCCAACAAATATTATTGTTGAACATACTAGACAAATCCAACTTTTTGATGCATGTATCCCAAAAGATGGCATTCTCATTATATTATAAATAATTAGAAAAATAATTGCTTCTTTTAAGATACCTAAAAAGGCACATAGTATTAATATAATTACAAGTTTTGTAACAAGTAAATATATTGATAATAAACCATACTCTATTTGTTCAAGTTCATCTTTAGAGTATTTTTTATTTTTTTGTACTATTTCTAGACACCAATTTATTATCCAATGTTTCATATATCATACTCCCAAGTCATAGTTTACTATATATATTTTAAGTTTAAAAAAAATATGTTTTAAAATACATTTTTTAAGTGTTTGATTTACTTACTTGCTTTTTATAATTAAATAATACTATTTTGATGCTCATATAAGCATATTTCACACATATTTAAAATGAAAATTTAAAATATACTATATAATTAAGAAACATAATATTTGAAAATTTGTTCATTTAAGTTATGTGATTGCTTATGCAAATTTTGTCGAATTTTGAAGACTGAAATTAATTGAAAATATGCATTATAGAATGTATATTAATATTGTAAGCGAATTTACTAGAAGGGAGATGTTTGTTATGAGAGGAAAAGTAAAATGGTTCAATAATGACAAAGGATTTGGATTTATTGAATACAAAGAAGGCGAAGATATCTTTGTACATTATTCTGCTATTCTTTCAGAAGGTTATAAGACATTAGTTGAAGGACAATATGTAGAATTTGAATTAGTTCAAACAGATAAGGGATTACAAGCTAAAAATGTTGTTGAAATAAAACCAACATTAGTATAAAAAACAATATCAAGATTTTTGATATTGTTTTTTTGATAATTATTTAATTTTACTTTCTATTATTTTTTTATTATCCTTAAGTCTTTGATCATTTGGATTCATTTTAATCGCATTATTTATATAGATTAATGCCTCATCATAAAATCCTAATTGATAACTACTTATAGATAGTAAATCATAAACTGTTTCATTCCAACTAAATACTTCATTTATATAACTTTTGGCGTGATATTTAATTTGTAATGCCTTTTTACACATATTATAAGTGTTTTCAAAATCATTTAATTGATAATATAAAAGTGCGAATTCAATATATGGATCTCTTAAATAAGGTGATTCTTTTATTGCTTTTTCATACCACAATTTGGCTTCATCATATCTTTTAAGGTTTTTATAACATCTTCCAATAAATCTCATTGAAGCACATCTTTCATCTTTCCATGTTGCGTTTTTAAGATTTAAATGTTTTATTAATGTATCAATTGAATCATTCCATCTATGATTGTACATATATTCTCTTCCTAAATAATGCATATTTCTGTCATCATCGGGATCTTCTTCTACTGACATTTCTAGAAGTTCAAGGTATGAGCTTCTGGATTTAGAAGCATCGGGGTAATGATTAACTGTTATTTCATCTGTAGTTTCAATTTTTTCAATATTATTACCAGTATAAGTTAAAACCTCATGTACTGGATGTGTCCATTTATAATTGTTTCTTGTATGAATTTTTTCAATATAGAAATTTACAATTGGTTTATTATTTTCATCAAGGCTCCAGTTGTAATTATATCTTAATTTATCTATTTTATCATTCCAAATTTTTTCTAGTTTTTTACGCCAACCAGGTTCGAAAACTTCATCTAAATCGGTACATATACATATATCAGTATCAAGTGGGACCATATCTAGTGATTTATTTCTTGCAATATCAAATCTCCATGGTATAATTTTTTCTTCTTTTACAATTACATTATTATTTTTTAACATATTTACTGTTTCATCAATTGAACCTGTATCTAAAACATATATATTATCTGCTTCTTTCATGGAATTTACCCATCTTTGTACAAATTTGGATTCATTTTTACTTATTGCATAAACACATATTTTAAATTTTTTCATTGTACCACCTTCTTATTAATATAAAATTTTTTCTATTATATTATATGAATATGGTTATAATAATTTTGTATTTTATTATACAAAAAATAGATATAAAATTTATATCCACTTTTTGTTACTAATAATTTATAAAAGATTTTTAACTATTTTATATCCTTATCATATTCTATATCATTAATTTCATATTTACGTTTTCTAGCAATTTTATCCATTGCTTTATTAACAAGGAAACCAACTAGTGCTAAGGCAAAGAAGTAAATAAACCCAAATACGCTAAAGCTAGGTTCAGATTCTGTAAATAAGTCTATTAATGATGCACCAACACCCATTGATGTAACGATCGTTAAGCTTCCAATAGATTTATTTGTGATTTCTCCCTGTAAATCATTAAATAGTTTCTGAGCTGATGATACATAATTTTTTGTCATTGACCATAAATGCTTTATATAATCAAGTGTATCTTTTAATGTTTCATATCTATATCCAGAAATTGCCAAAAATTCTGAAAGTTCTTTATCATTTTTTGCAATTTTTTCTCTTGTAGGAAGATATGTACTCATTTGATTTATTCTACCATCTATTAAGTTTATAGTTTTTGCGTATCCTTCTAATTTAGAATTAAATTTAACAATATCTGACCCTTTAACATTTGCATTTTCTTTGACTTCATCTATTTTTTCCCAAATAATACGATGTAAATTTAGATATCTATGAAGTTGCCCTTTATATTCACGAATAAATATCTGTTCTTCTATATATCTTTCAATATTATTGATAGTTTGTTTTTTATTATTAATAAAATAATATTTGTCTCCACGGATAACATCATATTTTTCATTTGTAAATTCAAAATATTTTTGCTTTTCTGTTCTACTAAGTAATTCATTCATACCGTCTTTATCACAATTATTACATACTATGAAATATGGATATACAGTTTCTATATGCGCAAGTTCCTTTGGAACAGGAGCTCCTAAGCTAAATAGATAACTAAATGCAGGGGAAAGTTTATTTTCATAATAATCTGTTACACGATCTATATCGGCAAATAAAGTATCTTCGCTAGCATTACAATTATTTAATACTATAAGCCCATCTTCGAATATTTTTACTTTTATGCTAAGTGCAGTTGTGAATTCTACATATTCTACTCCCTGAACACCATAATCAATTTTACCGATTTCCAAATTTTTTCTGAATTCTATAAGTTTATCTTGATCTAAATTTAGTTGCGTTTTACAACTTCTTAAAAAATCATATATTTCTGATAGTTGTAGCATAGTTCTTTGAAACCAACCACCTATATAAACATTAGTTATATTCATATTTTTCACTCCTTTTTTTAAATTTCTTTTGAGAAAAATTTAGCATCATTTACTATAAATCCGTATTTTTTGTAACATTCATGTGCTGGCTGTCTAAAGTTATTTGACCATAATTCTATACAAACACATCCCATTTCTTTAGATATTTTTTCACACGCATCTAACATATAGGTTGCTATATGATATCTTCTATATTCTGGTTTTACACAAACATGATTTAGAATAGAATATGTATTCATTTTTTCATAAATTGTAGGAATAATTGTTATTTTGCTATGTGCAATAATTTTATTATTAATTATACCTACTAAATATATTTGATTTTTATCGTTCATAGTTTCTATAAATACTTTTTCTGCATATTCAATACTTGTGTTTTCTTCAAAACATTCATTACATAATTCGATTATTTCTTTTAAGTCTTCGAGTTTGGCTTTTCTAAAAGTTACTTCCATTTTTAAATCTCCCTTCAGTATTTTATTATCGTAGAACAAATTATTCTACGATATTTATTTATTTAAATTATAGCATAATTAAACGCTCATTTATGATTAAATTATAAAAATATTGTAAAAAAAAGTAAAATTTTCCTATAAATTAGATTGAAAATATCGTAGAATAATTTGTTCTACAATATTTTTCGTAATAATTTTTAGTATATAAAGTCTATTTTTATGTTTTTATAATAATGACAAATTAATAAATAAATGGTAAAATATAAATAGAGGTGATATGAGTTGAAAATTAATATTCGTGGTAATAAAGTAGAAGTAACAGAATCAATTAAAAGTTATATTTTTGAAAAAATTGGTAAACTTGATAAGTATTTTGAAAATCCTGATGATATCACAGCAACAGTTGTAATAAGAGTAAGAGGAAAAGAACAAATAGTTGAAATTACAATTCCAATTAAAAGAGCAGTTTTAAGGTGTGAAGAAAGTACTCAAGATTTATATTCTTCAATAGATTTTTCTGTTGATAAGTTAGAAAGACAAATTAGAAAAAATAAGACAAAATTAAAAAAGAATAGAGAAAAATATATTGAAATATCTGACTTTAATGATGAAATTCAAGAAGATACTGAAGATATAATTGTAAAAAGAAAAGTTATTGAAGTAAAACCTATGAATGATGAAGAGGCTATACTTCAAATGAATTTATCAGGACATACATTCTTTGTATTTAAGGATATAGATGATGGTTTAACAAAAGTTGCATATAAAAGAAAAGATGGCAATTATGGTATAATTGAAATAAAATAGGTTTTTGCCTATTTTATTAATTTTCACTATTATTTTATACTGTTTTTTGATAAAATGTATAGAGGAGGAAGAAACATGGGTATATTAAAAAAATTATTTGATCATGAATATAAAGAATTAACCAGATTTGAAGCAATGGCTGATGAAGTTCTTGCTAAAGAAGATGAGATTTCTAAATTATCTGATGATGATTTAAAAAATAAAACATTTGAATTTAAAGAGAGATTAAAAAATGGGGAAACAATAGAAGATATAAAAATAGATGCTTTTGCAGTTGTAAGAGAAGCTGCATACCGTGTTATAGGTGAAAAACCTTTTAAAGTACAGGTTATAGGTGGTTTTGCACTTCATTATGGAAATATTGCAGAAATGAAAACAGGAGAAGGTAAAACATTAACTTCTACAATGCCGGCATATTTAAATGCTCTAACAGAAGAGGGAGTTCATATAATAACCGTAAATGAATACCTTGCTGGTCGTGATGCTGAATGGATGGGAAGTATTTATAAGTTTTTAGGGTTAACAGTTGGCGTTAACTATCGTGAATTAACTCCTGATGAAAAAAAGAAAGCATATAACTCTGATATAATGTATTCTACTAATAATGAAGTTGGTTTTGATTATTTAAGAGATAATATGGTTGTTAGAGCACAGGATAGGGTTATGAGACCATTTAATTTTGCAATTGTAGATGAAGTTGACTCTGTTTTGATAGATGAAGCGAGAACTCCTCTTATTATTTCAGGTGGGAATATGTCTTCAGCAAATCTTTATGTTCAGGCTGATAAATTTGCTAAAACATTAAAAGAGGGGAAAGGATATATATATGATGAACAAACTAAAGCCGTAAGCTTAGATAAAGAAGGAATTGATAAGGCTGAAAAGAATTTTAATATAAGTAATTTATATGATGTAAATAATTCTACATTGGTTCATTTTATAAACCAAGCTTTAAAGGCTAATTTCTCTATGAAAAAAGATGTAGATTACGTTGTAGATAATGGAGAAGTTGTAATAGTTGACCCATTTACAGGACGTTTAATGAAAGGTAGAAACTATTCGGATGGTCTTCATCAAGCAATAGAAGCAAAAGAAGGAGTTCAAATTCAACAAGAAACTAAAACTTTGGCAACTATAACATTTCAAAATTTGTTTAGAATGTATAAAAAACTTTCTGGTATGACAGGTACTGCAAAAACTGAGGAAGAGGAATTTAGGGATATATATAATATGTATGTTATATGTATACCTACTAATAAACCTGTAATAAGAGAAGATTTTAAAGATTTAATATTTGCAAATAAGAACGCTAAATATAAGGCAATAATAAATGAAATTAAGGAAAGACATGCTAAAGGTCAACCAGTACTTGTTGGAACGATAGCTGTTGAAACAAGTGAATTAATTAGTTCTATGTTAAAAAAGGAACATATTTCTCATGAAGTATTAAATGCTAAAAATAATGCTAGAGAAGCGGAAATAATTGCAAAAGCTGGTGAAAAGGGAGCAGTTACAATAGCAACTAATATGGCTGGTCGTGGAACTGATATTAAATTAACAGATGAAGTTAAAGAACTTGGTGGATTATGTGTAATTGGAACTGAACGTCATGAGTCAAGAAGAATTGATAATCAGTTAAGAGGTCGTTCGGGAAGACAAGGCGATCCAGGGTTTTCACAATTTTGTATATCTTTTGAAGATGAATTAATGGTTCGATTTGGAACCGAAAAAGCAAAATTAATGTTAGAAAAAGTTGGATTTGCTGGGGATTTATCTATAAGAAATGGAATGTTATCAAAGTCTGTTGAAAGTGCTCAAAAAAGGATTGAAGGAAATAATTATGATACTCGTAAAACATTACTTCAATATGATGATGTAGTTAATCAACAAAGAGAAATAATTTATGAAAGAAGAAACGAAATATTAGATAATGAAAATATACATGAAAATGTTTTAACTTCATTTAATAATTATGCATCTTTGCAAATTGAACTTCATACAAATGATGATAATAAATTTGAGGATAATTCGTTAAGTGAACTTGTTGAAGCTGTAAATTCTTTATTAAAATCTAAACTTTCTGTTTCCGATTTAGAAAGTTTATCAGTAGATGAAGTTAAAAATAAGGTTTATGATAGACTAGTAACAGAGTATGAAGAAAAAATAAATGAGCTTCCAGAAAATATTTATCAAGAATTTGAAAGAGCTATATCTCTTAGAATTATAGATATGTATTGGATGGAACATATTAATACTATGGCTATTTTAAGAGAGGGAATTTATTTAAGAGGTTATGCACAAGAAGATCCATTAAGAGCTTATACAACGGAAGGTTTTGATTTATTTAATAATTTATTGGATACAATTGATAAGGAAACCGTAACGTTTTTAATGAAATCTGAGGTAAGACAAAATACTGAAAGAAAGCAAGTTGTTAAAGGTGAAGCAGCAGAGGATAGTTCCAAGTTGAAGAAACAAACACCAAAGAAATCTGAAAAGATTGGAAGAAATGACCCATGTCCATGTGGAAGTGGTAAGAAATATAAGCAATGTTGCGGAAAATAGATTAAAGCTCGTGTTTACGGGCTTTTTTAATACAATATTTTATCACTAGATACAAATTTAAATACATTCTGCTTGTATCTATTTTGTATCTAATTATGAAATGCAAGTAATTAAAGTCTTTATTTATGAGGATTTTAAAGAAATTTTACCAGTGTCTAACTGATATAGGAAAATTTATGATATAATGATTATGGAGGTAGCGACAATGAATCACATTGATAATATAGATATCAGAACTAAAGAGTACTTTCAGGTGTTGGAACCAAATTTTCCAGAATGGTTAATTGAATATATAAATACACCTGAACTTTTAAAACAACAATATATTAGTATAACTTGTGGTACTATTTATTCTGACTTATTTGAAAGTGATTATTTCTTTTCAAGCCTTGATCATTCTGTTGCTGTTGCTTTGATTTGTTGGCATTTTACAAATGATAAAAAAGTAACTCTAGCTGGTTTATTTCATGATATCGCAACTCCTACATTTAAACATTGCATTGATTTTTTGAATGGAGATTATATGAATCAAGAATCTACCGAAGATTTAACAACAAAAATTATTAAAAGTTCAAAAGAGATAAAGTCTTTACTAAAAAGAGATAATATTGCTTTGGAAGAGGTCAATGATTATCATATTTATTCTATCGCAGATAATGATACCCCTAGACTATCTTCAGATAGATTAGAATATTCTTTATCAAATGCTTTATTAACATATAATTTATTAGATTTGACTTCAATTAAAGAAATTTATGATGATATAGAAATTCAAAAAAATGAAGAAGGAATAGTAGAATTAGGTTTTAAGACTATAAAAATAGCAAACAAATTTGTTGAAGTTACAAGTAAATTATCAGTTATTTATAGAGAAGATAGGACAAGATACTCAATGCAATTACTAGCTGATATCATAAAAAAATTAAATGAAGAAAAGATTATTACTATTAAAGATTTATATGATAAAAACGAAAGTGAAATTATAGATGTAATAGAAAATTCCCAATATAAAGAAATATTTGATGACTGGAAAAATGCAAAAGCTGTAAAGATATCAAAAGAGAGACCTTTAAATGTTTATTTTGTGCATCATGGTGCTAAAGTAAGATATATTGATCCATTAGTAAATGATAAAAGAATATCAGAAATAGATGATAAGAGTAAACAAATGATTGAAAAAAACTTATCATATGATATGAGTAATTATGTCTATTTAGATTTTAATTTCTAAAGTATTTTAGATACAAATTTAGATACATTCTGATAGTGAAGCCGAATGTAACGTAGTGTTGATAAGTGTAAAAATGCGCTATTTAAAGGATAAAATGCACAAAAGTGAAGCTAAATGAGTAGCTTTAAAAGTCCCCAGGGGTCTGGCAAAAAATACAAAAATTGCTGTGGTAAGTAGTAGGTTTTATAAGGGTTTGCGAAGGTTTGAAAGTCTAAAAAAAGCATAAATTAACCATAAAAATTGAAAAATTTCCTCATTTTGGCCTCATTTTCAAAAAAAATGAGGCAAAGTTTAAAAAAATTAGTGAAAGGGAGTATATTATGAAAAGGGGGATTTTAAATTGAAAAATGATGTAGTAACAACTGAGATTATTGTAAAAGAAAATAAAATTGGAATAATGCGAGTTGGAAATGTCAATTATATTTCATTAACAGATTTAGCAAGATATAAAGATAAAGAACGAACTGATTATATTATTCAAAACTGGATGAGAACAACAAATACAATATTATATTTAGGTACTTGGGAATATTTAAATAATCAAAATTTTAATTCCATCGAATTCGATGGGTTTAAAAATGAATCTGGCACCAATGCTTTTGTAATGACTCCAAAGAAGTGGATTGTATCTACAAATGCTATTGGTATAATTTCTAAACAAGGAAGATATAATGGTGGTACTTTTGCTCATCCTGATATTGCCTTTGAATTTGCAAGTTGGTTATCACCTGAATTTAAACTATATCTTATAACTGAATTTGAAAGATTAAAGACAAATGAGGCTTATCAATATAAAATTGAATGGAGCGCAACTAGACTTTTATCAAAAGTTAATTATGTGGTTCATACAGATGCAATCAAAAAATGTATAGTTCCGACTTTAACTGAAAAACAAAAACAATTTGTTTATGCGGAAGAGGCTGATGTATTAAATGTAGCCCTATTTGGAATGACTGCAAAAGAATGGCGAGATAGTAATTCGAAATTAGCAGAGAAAGGAAATATGCGAGATTACACTGATTTACTGCATTTAGTTATATTAAATAATCTACAAAATACAAATGCTGAATTGATAGAAGAAAAAGTTTCTCAAAGAGAAAGACTGATTAGATTAAATAATTCTGCAAGAAGACAAATGGAAGCATTAAAAGATAATAAGAGCCTTAAAGATTTAGAATTATTACAAAAACAGGTTAACGAAAACAATATGATAGAACAATAAAAAGTGATACAATTAAGATAGTAAACGAATGTTGAAATTTTCCTCATTTTTACCTCATTTAGGAAATAACGAATAATACTAATAGTACTGATAATACTATAAATACGAATGTTACTTTGACCTGTATTTTAAGAAATAACAATAGTACTATAAATAACATAAATAAGGATAATATGAGATTGTACTGAGCATGTGGAATTGGTAAGAAGTATAAGCAATGTTGCGGAAAATAGCCATAAAATAAGGGCTTGTGAGGTTTTTGCTAAAGGGAAAATCGTTAAAATTGGTAAAATGTTTGCAATTTGTTTGCAGAAAAAATAAATTGTAGATGTGAATAGCCGAAAAGCCTTTATTTTAAAGGAAAAATTATTGCAAACAATTGTTAACAAAATTATATAAATGTTAGCATTCAAAAAGTGCTAGCATTTTTTGTTTACTAACTCCACAAGAAAATGAAGTAAAATGGTGAAGATTCGAGTCCAAAAAAAGGGGAATTCAATATAGATTTGAAATAGCACTTGGTGGTAAGAGAAAAAAATCTGGCTTTAAAACAAAAAATTAATGAATATTATAAACAGTATTATGTGATGTAGATAAAAGCCAGTAAAAATGGTATAATTAACTCGACGATAAATAGTGATTTGAAAGTGAGGTACGAAAATGAAAAATTATATTAAATATTTAATAAGTGCAGTAGTATTTTTTGGAGTATATATATTAGTAAATTATTTAATCGATAAAAATATTAATTGGATTATGAGCATTACAGCAACAATAGTTTATTTGATATTTAATGTTGTATCCGTTAAGTTTGAAAATAAAAAGTAATTGCTAAATTACAATTTGTGAGTATGATTGGAGATGTAATTATGGCTTTTGATTACAAGAAAGAATATAAAGAATTTTATATGCCAAAAAGTAAACCTAGTATAGTTGAAATACCAAAAATGAATTATATAGCAGTAAGAGGAACAGGAAACCCAAATGAAAAAAATGGAGATTATCAAAATACAATAGGATTATTATATAGTATTGCTTACACGATAAAAATGAGTTATAAAGGAACTCACAAAATAGATGGATTTTTTGAATATGTTGTTCCACCATTAGAGGGATTTTGGTGGCAAGATGGAATGGAGTGTACTATTGATTATAATAATAAAAATGCCATGCACTTTATATCTATTATTAGAGTACCAGACTTTGTAACAAAAGAAGATTTTGATTGGGCAATAGATGAAGCAACAAAGAAAAAGAAGCAAGACTTTTCACGAGTTGAATTTTTGACTTATGATGAAGGTATTTGTGTTCAATGTATGCACTTAGGTTGTTATGATGAAGAACCTACGACTGTTAATTTAATGCATGAATATATGAGTGTAAATGGATATGAATTAGACATAACAGATACTAGATACCATCACGAAATATATTTGAGTGACCCAAGAAAATGTGATGTAAGCAAATTAAAAACAGTTATAAGACATCCAATTAAAAAATTAAATAGCAAGTTTTAAAGAGAGAAAAAATATGAATGAATTTCTTAAATTTAGTATGATTTTATTGGTAATTATTATTTTACTGATAGTATCATTGATTATTATAAGTTTTGCTAATCATAAAATAAAATTAAAAAAAGAAAATAATTTATTTAAAACAAATGGACAAATTATAGAGGTAAATAATCATAATATAAATATTTATATAAGTGGTAATTATAATAGTGATGTAACTTTAGTGTTTATGGCTGGAGGAGGAACTTGTTCGCCAACTCTTGATTTTAAAACCTTGTATTCATTATTTGAAAATGATTATCAAATAGCAGTGGTGGAAAAAGCTGGTTATGGTTTTAGTGATATAAGTGATATTGATAGAGATATTGATACAATTTTATTTGAAACAAGAGAATCACTCCATAAAGCAGGTGTAAACAATAACAAATATATTTTATTTCCTCATTCTATGTCTGGAATTGAGGCATTATATTGGGCAAATAAATATCCAGATGAAATAAAAGGAATAATAGGATTAGATCCAGCAGTTCCTGCATCATACGAAAATATAAAAATTAATAGTATGCTGTTCACTTTGGCAAAATTTGGAGCAGATATAGGACTTACTAGATTTATACCATCTATTGCTAATTCTTCCTCTGCAATTAAAGATGGAAATTTAACAGATGAGGAAAAAGAATTATATAAAGTCATTTTTTATAGAAGAGCAGAAACTACTTCAATGATAAATGAAATAAAGAATATAAAAGAAAATGCTAAAAAATTAGAAAGCATTGATAGTACCAATGTGCCTATGTTGTTTTTTATATCTAATGGCGATGGAACAGGTTATGCAAAAGAAAAATGGAGAAAGTTTATTATTGATTATATAAACAATAAACAAAACGGAGAATACAAAATTTTAGAATGTTCTCATTATGTTCATAATATAGAGTATCAAAAAATCTACAATGAAAGTATAAAATTTATAGAAAAACTATAATAGCAAATTACACTTTGAAAGTGAGGAGAAATAATGCCTAATATTATATTTAAGGGAATAACAAAGGAAAATGATTCAATATTTGATCAGATAAATGAGAGGCCAAAAAATGCTAAAATATTGAATATACCAAAAAATAATATATTAGTATCTTTAATATTTGCAATACCATTTATGATTTTGTGCTTTATATTGATTTATGTAAAAAAGACTATGATGAATGATTTTCCAATGATTAGACACTTTATTCCAATAGGAATTATACTTGGAATATTATTTTGTTTTTTTCATGAACTACTACACGCAATACCACAACCGAAAGGAGCAAAAGTATATATAGGCTTTATACCTAAAAAATTTATGTTTTATATGAAATGCAAAGAACCACTTTCTAAAAAAAGGTTTATATTAATGGAATTATTACCTATTATACTAGGAATTGTACCATTAATAATATTTATGATTTCCAACAATCAAATACTAAATTCTATTATGTGGGCTATGGCTATGATAGGCTTAGTATCACCATCTCCAGATTATTTGAATGTATATTGTGTATTAAAGGAAGTTCCAAAAGGGGCATATATACAAGATGATACTGATGGAATGTGTTGGTTTAAAAAATAAAAGATAAATTACAAGTTAGATTATCAAATTAAAGTATCTTTTATTATATTAATAACATATTTTTTCATTAAATCATAATTTAATTCTTGGTGTTTGTGATATACAATTTCATGGCATAAGTTATCTATAATTCCAATTATTATATGGATTTTCTCTTTAGCATTTTCTATTTTTATTCCATTATTTTTTAATAAGTTTACAATTCTAGTAGTCATAAGTAATTCTGATTCTTTAAAAATGTTTGCTATATCTTCGTCTAAATGTTCCATTGCTACAAGTTCTTCATGAGCTTTTTTTGATATTGTATGATTTTTGATAAGTTTATCAATCATGGTTGACATTAGATTTTCAATATTATAAATATCTATTTTTTCAGTCTCTAAAACTTGTAACATTGGATACATAATGGCGTTAGAATAGTTTTTTACACCTTCGATGAAAATTTCCTTTTTATCATTAAAATATTGATAGATAATTCCAGTAGAAACACCAGCATATTCAGCTATTTCATTTGTGTTGGTATTATAAAAACCTTTTTCACACATCAATTCAAAACCTTTTTTAATAATTCTGTTTCGCTTTTCAATAGATCTTTTTTGTGTTGGCATTCTTGTTTCAGACATAGTATTTCACCTCATATTTAATTACATTATACATATTAAAAAAAACAAAATCAATAATAATGTGATAAATTATTCATATTTTGTTGACTATCGAAATAAATAAAAGTATAATAGATGTGAAATGTGATAAATAATTCATATTGTGGAGAGGTGAAGATATGGAAGAATTAATTAAATTTAAGAATGTAAAGAAAACTTATAAAGTAGGTGAAAAATCTTTTAATGCTTTAGATGGTGCGGATTTTTCGATTAATAAAGGTGAATTTGTAGTTATTTTAGGACCAAGTGGTGCAGGGAAATCTACTCTATTAAATTTGTTAGGTGGGATGGATAAAGTAACGAGTGGAGATATAATTGTTGGTAGTGATCATATCTCAAAATATAGTGATGAGGAATTAACTAATTATAGAGCTGAAAATGTAGGTTTTATATTTCAATTTTATAATATTTTGCCTACATTAACAGTTTTAGAAAATGTTGAACTTGTCAAAGATATTGTTAAAAGGCCTAAAAGTGCAAAACAAATATTAAAAGATGTTGGACTAGAAAAACATTATACTAAGTTTCCTAATCAATTATCTGGAGGAGAACAGCAAAGAGTTAGTATTGCAAGAGCAATAGCGAAAGATCCACTACTACTTTTATGTGATGAACCTACTGGTGCATTAGATTCTAAAACTGGGGTAGAAGTATTAAAACTATTAAAGAAACAATGTGATTCTAATAATGGAGAGAATACAGTAGTAATTGTTACTCATAATGCTTTAATTGCTGAAATAGCAGATAGAGTTATAAGACTTAAAAATGGTAAAGTTGAATCAAATACAATAAATAAAAAGCCAAAGAATATTGATGAGGTTGTTTGGTAGATGTTAAATAAAAAGTTATTTCGTGATATAAGAAACAACTTATCTCAATTTATTACTATATTTTTAATGGTTCTAATAGGAGTTTTGGCTTACTCTGGAATAGAAGCATACATGACTGGTATGGAAAAGTCAGGAAATAAGTTTTATACTGAAAACAATTTACAAGATATTAATGTTGTTGGTAAGTTAAATAGAGATAATGTAACTGAAATAAAAGAGTTAAATAATGTTAATGATGCAGAGGGGAAACTATCAGTAAATACAAAAATGATTAGCGATGATGACATAACACTACTCACAAATTTCATTGAATCAAATAATATTTCAAAGTTTTATATTGTTAGCGGAGAAGAATTTAGTGCAACTGATGGAATTTGGATAGATAATTTCTTTGCAGAGGAAAATAATTTAAAAGTCGGAGATATTATTAAGTTCAAGTATAATGATTATACTTTTCTAGAAAAAGTAAAAGGACTTATTAATGTTCCAGATCATTTATACGATGTAAAAGATGAATCTGAACTATATCCTAATCATAAAGATTTTGGCTTTGTATATGTTAGTACAACTGAACTTGAGGATTATATAAAAGAAGAAATGATGAGTGAAGTTGGTATTAATTCTAAAGAAGAATTAGAGAGTGTTATGCCTAACTTCGATTATAAAGAACATTTAGTTTTTAATACCATTATGGTAGATGTGAATGATAAAAGCAAAATTAATGATTTAAAGGATAATATTGAAGAAAAAATCGAAGGAACATCTACAATAAACATAGAAGATACTTCTTCTTATAGAACATATCAGGGAGAAATAGATGAAGGCAAAACTTATGTTGGAGTATTTTCTGGATTATTTATCTTTATTGCAATACTATCAGTTATAACTACTATGACAAGAGTAGTAAAAAAACAAAGAACTCAAATAGGTACTTTAAAAGCACTAGGTTTTAAAAATAGAAAAATAGCAATTCATTATATCAATTATGGATTCTATATCTCATTAATTGGAGCAATCTTAGGGTTAATATTAGGTTATTTTACGATTGGGAAATTATTTATAAGCATGGAAATGACTTTCTTTGAACTTCCAAATGGAAAGCCTGTAATGAATAACAGTTCTTATATAGTTGCAGCTTTTGTAGTTTTACTTGTATCATTAGTTACTTATTTAGCAACAAGAAAAGTATTAAAAGAAAATGCTGCTGAAACTTTAAGACAACAACTTCCAAAAGTAAAAGAAGGATCTATCAATATAACAACAAAAGGAATATTTACTAAATGCTCTTTTTCTACTATATGGAATATAAGGGACATTATAAGAAATAAGGTAAGAACAATTACTGGTATTGTTGGAGTAGCTGGTTGTGCCATGTTAATTGTTTGTGCTATTGGCATGTTAAATAGTATGAATCACTTTATTGATTTACAATTTTCAACGCTTTATAATTTTGATTATAAATTGAGTTTAAAAGAGAATATTAATGATAAAGAATATGATAATTTAATTTCAAAATATGGAGATAATACATCACAAACTTTACTTATTGAAACAAAAGATAATGATGGCAATAGAGAAACTAATAATATTTTTGTTACTGATGCCAATGAATATGTAAGATTTATAGATGATAAAGAGAATTTTATAGATGTTAGTTCTTCTACAGGAGTTTATATTACTAGAAAACTAGCAAGTAATATGAATTTAAAAGTCGGAGATAAAATCAAATGGCATATTTATGGAGACAATACTTATTATGAGTCAGAAATAGTTGGATTAAATAAAGATCCACAAAATCAAAATATCACTATGACAAGAGGATATTTAGAATCTTTAAACATTGAATATAAACCTGATTCATTATACACAAATGAAAACATTAATACAAAGGATGAAGTAGCAGGAGTAGACTTAATAAGCGATATAAATCAACTTAGAGATGGTATGGATAAAATGTTATCTACTATGAAATCAATGATTTGGTTAATTATTGGAGTAGCAATACTTTTAGGAGTTATTATAATTTACAATATGGGTATTTTATCTTATACTGAAAAACAATATCAATTTGCGACATTAAAAGTATTAGGTTTTAAAGATAAACAAATAAGAAATATATTTATAAAACAAAATAATATAATAGCAATAATTGCAATTATAATAGGGTGTCCTTTAGGTTTTTATTTAACAGATTGGCTATTTAAAACAGCTATTGAAGAAAGTTATGATTTTGGCGCATATATACATATTAGTACGTATATTATTGCAGCAATCGGAACATTTTCCGTTTCTTATATTGTTTCTAAATTACTTTCTAAAAAAATAAATAAGATTGATATGGTATCAAGTTTAAAAGGAAATGAATAATTCTTACAATTTATAAAGCAAATCAAATACTTAATTAATTTTTACTTTGGGTGTATTAATTTTTGAATTATTAATAGCATAATTTAGTTAACTTGTAGCTTTTTTCTGTCGATAGCATATATTTATTTGGCAAGCGAATTATTACAATGTTTCCATTTTTCCATTGTATGAAGTATATATAGTAGTACTATAATTACTATATATACTAGACTAATAGAATTTGCGGAAGTGGTAAGAAATATAAGCAGTTTTATGGTAAATGACTGTAAAATAAGGGTTTCCGAAAGATTTGATGAAATTTCTAACAGGTAGTCATTTCTCATTTGTTACCATAAATCAAACAAAAATCACTAAAACGCTAATAAATAAAGGAATGTTAACATAAATGAAATGTTGGCATTCCCTTTTTGTTTTAGTAAAACTAATCAAAAAGGAAATAAACATAAATTAGAGTATTGTGAAACATTAGATAAAGATTATATGACTGGAGATTATACAGATTTTGTTAAATTAATAACGGGGTTAGAAATAGAGATGTTAAATAAATACTTAGAATTATTATAGGAGCATACGATGTATGTTCTTTAAATAGGATACTTTGAATTGATAGTAATTTAGTGTTATGGTATAATATAACTTACAGGGAGGTTAATTGTACATGAATAGTAATAAAAAAATTTCAAACAATAATAATTATGCTACAAAGGAATTGCTTGATTTAGTCGAAAAAGAATATGAAATAGAGAGAAATAAAAAGCAAAGCTTTGAAAATAGAGCTGGTTTAATTCTTACGCTATTAGGTATTGTATTTATATTTGCTTTAGAAAAAGTTGAACTTAAGAATGTATTTTCAATGTTTTCACAAACATTAAGTTTTATGGATTTAATTAAGATTATTAGTGGAATATCCGTTTATTTTTTTCTAATATTTACTTTTCTTATGATATTAAAAGTTCTTAATGTAGTGGAACAAACAAATTTTAATGTCGAATGCTTAAACGATGAACTTTTAAAAACAAATTATAGTGATGTTATCAGTAAAATTATATATACGTATAGAGATATAATTATAGGACACCGCCAATTAAGTGAAAGGCGTGCTAAAATATTTAAAAAAGTTTTATATGGTATGTTAATAACAATTATTTCAATTTTAATATACCTAATAGTTATATAGATAGGAGGGAAATAATGTATGGGAAGTGAACTTAAGAAAGACTATATAAATAAAAAATATGAAATTAAGGTTCCTAAAAAAGATAATGATTATCTTAAAAAATCTAATAATTATGGAACTATAACTAATAATGATATGATAGGAACGGAACTTTTCAATCATAAAACTCAACAAGCAAATAATATCAAAAATTCAAATAATAAAAATAAATGACAATATTTCCTTAGCAGATTAGGCTTCTAAAGCTTTTTCTTTTTATAATAACTAAAATACTTGTAGTAGTTTTATAAAATATGCTATAATTAAATTGATATATATTATTTATTGAATAATAAGGAAAGCAAGGTAGATTAAGAAATGAATGAAAAGAAAAAAGGTATAATTTTATTAATAATAGTAGGAATAATAGTAGTACTTATATTAGTTGGTGTAATTTGTAATATTATGGAACAAAAGAAAGTTTTTGATAAATTTAATGAATATTATAATGGGTCTCAAGCAACTTTAGTTGTATTAAGAAAAGATGGATGTGTATATTGTGAGGCTTATGAACCTGAAATAGAGTTTATGTCAAAGTACTATGGATTTTCATATGAAGAATTAAGTATAGATAAATTAAGTACATCTGATTATAGTAAGATGTTAGAAATGTTGGGAATTACTGATACCTCTAAATTTGGAACACCATATACTGTTATACTTCAAAATAAAAGTGTTGTAGCAACTTTAGCGGGGGCACAAGAAGAAGAACAGATTTTTAAATTTTTAAAGGATAACAATTTTGTTAAACAGGATGATAAATTATTAATTGATTATGTAGATTATAATGGATATGTTTCCGCTTTGAACAGTAAGGATAAAACTGTAATAGCACTCGCACAAACATCATGTATTCATTGCAAGAATGTGAAACCGGTATTAAATGAGTTAATAAGAGATTATAATATAGATATAAAGGTTTTGAATGTGGATTTATTAGCTGAGGAAGATTATAATAAACTTAATGAATCATTAGAATTCTTTAAAACTGTACAATGGGGAACACCAACCTTTTTAATAGTCCAAGATGGTAAATTATTAGATTATATATCTGGTGAGCAAACTAAGGATACATTTGTTAATAAATTCAAGCAACTACAATTAATTGGTGAATAAATATGCAAGAAACTATATATAAACAAGCTAAAGAGTTTAAACATAAATATCCTCGTACTATAGCTTGGCGCCTTAATGCCCATTCTAAAGTTTTAGCAAATCATATTTGTAAAGATGAAGCAATACAATATGTTTTTACCGCACAAAAAAATGATAATCCACTTGATATAATATCTACAAATATAATAGTTATAACAGATAAAAGAATATTATTAGGTCAAAAAAGATTATTATTTGGATATTTATTTTCATCTATTACTCCAGACATGTTTAATGATATAAAAGTAAAAATGGGCGTTATATGGGGGAAAATTCTTATTGATACTGTAAAAGAATTTATAGTGCTTTCAAATATTCAAATGGAAGCTTTACAAGAAATAGAAAAGGTAGTATCAAAATATATTATGGAACAAAAATCAAAATATATTGAAGTAGAAAAAAACGTATGATTATTTATACGTTTTCGTTGTAAGAGGTGGTATTTGTGAAAAATAGATTAAAAATAATAATGGTTACTATGTTTTTAATTTTTTATATAAGAGTAGCATATTTGTTTTTAAGAACTAGTTTTTCCAATCAATATACACTTAAAAATGAAAATTACGAATTCAAGATAATTGAAACTTATAAAGAATCAGATTTAGATAATTTAAAAGGTTATCTATTTAATATAGAGGTAGATAATAATGTTTTTGAATTTCAATTATATGATAATATGAATAGAGATGAAAAAATAATTAAAAAACTTTATTATTATACTGATAATGAGAATAGTTGTATATACCCAGTTTTTAAGGATAATATACAACATGTTGATATATTATGTAAACAAGAAAATTATTATATATATTTTAATAGTATTGAAAATAAATCACAGGATTTAAGAAATTTTACAAAACATATAGCAGAATATAGTGATATATCTAATAATAATGAAGAAATCGTTTTAGAAAATGTTATATATAATAGTAATTTTAAAGATTACGGAATAGTCACTAACTATAAGGGCTATTATAATTTAAAAACTAAAGAGAATAAAGTATTATTTAAAAATGATATATATAATCAAAATTTAAGTACATTTGTAGATAATTATTATATAGTTGCCGACTATAACCAAACATATAATTTTGATAAGATATATGTTATAGATATGTTAAATGATAAACAAAAAGAAATAATTTGTTATCCAAAAATATCATTTGATTCATATATACAAGGTGTTGTAAATAACAGAATATATGTTTATGATAAAATAAATAAAAAACAATATGAAATAGACATAAATAAAAATACTATTCGTGAAGTTGGAAATTTAAATAAAGGAATAAAAATATATAAAAACAATACTTGGATTATAGAGAGTGCCGCTAATTGTACAAATAGTAAAATATTATTTGACGGCAAATATATATCAGATATAAGTAATGATATATATGAAAGAATAGATAGGGTTGGGCAAAAATTAGGTTATTATTATTACTATGAAAAAAAGGATGGCTATTATAGTGTCTATAGATCATCATTAGATAACATAAATTTAAAAACATTTATTTTTAAAACTAATACAATAAGTAAAATATTATATATAAATGATATAGTTTATTTTATAGATAATGATACATTAAAATATTATACTGATAAAAATGGAGTTCAAAATATATTCAAATTTAAAGAATTTATATTTAATGATAGTATAACATTTGGTATATATATAAAATAATACTTAATTATTTTTATCTATTTTAGACTTAGAAAGTATAGATTTTAAATTTGGAAAAGCTTTAAATATTCTTTTAGTAAAAAATTTTTTGTTCGTTAGTTCTGCCCTAACACTATTATAAAATTCATTTGTATAATCTTTTTTTAAATTAGCAACTGAGACTTTAACATTTTTAATTATATTAAATGAAATGATTACATCACTACAAAATAGAATAAATATTATAGAAACTACTATATAAAATACAACTTGATTTATTCCGTTAAATAGACCTAATATAAATGGATTCATAAATTCAATTAATAATATTCCCAAAAGCCCAAATCCAATTGTGTTTATCAAACAAACTCTACCATTTATATTGAAAGCTCTATCTGTGTAATCCCACCATCTCGCTTTAAATATTTTTTCTAGAAGAAAACTAGTAAAATATTCAACAATTGTACATATAGATAAAGACATAAAAAATAAAACTAAAATATCACCTGAATAACGTGATAACAATATAATCATAATAATAGAAGCAAATCCATATATAGGACAGTAAGGACCAATTAGAAATCCTCTATTTGCAAATTTGTGACCCATAAAAATATTTTCTGTAATCATCTCTATAATCCATCCAATAAATGAATATGTAATAAATAAACTAAAATAAAGCAAAATAAATTTTAAAACCTCTAACATATATCCTCCAACCTGATTATAAGATTATATCATGATTGGTCAAATATGTAAACAATAGAGTATTTTAAATATGCAAAGGACTGATGAAAGTGAATAAGGTAGGAATCGTATTATCCGGTGGTGGGGCTAAAGGTGCATATCAAATAGGAGTATGGAAAGCACTAAAGAAATTAAAAATTAAATATGATGTTGTAACTGGCACGAGTGTTGGAGCTTTAAATGGATTATTATTTGTTCAAAAAGATTATAGAAAAGCACATAAAATCTGGAAAAATTTGAATTATAATATTATTTTTGATGATATATCCAATTTAAAAAATGAAAATGCATATAAAACTTATATAAAAGAAACTGTAAAAAAAGGTGGGATGAATGTAAATAAATTAAAAGAGCTCATAGATAAAGTTTTTGATGAAAGAAAATTTTATTCTTCAAAAATTGATTATGGCATAGTCGTATTTAATTTAAGTAAATTAAAGGCCGAAATGCTATCAAAAAGTGAACTTACGAAAGATAAGATAAAAGACTATGTTTTAGCGTCATCTACATTTTTCCCTTTCTTTAAATTAAAAAATATACAAGGTGAGAATTATATAGATGGTGGTGTATATGATAATATGCCAATTAATTTATGCGCAGAATTAGGCGCAAATAAAATAATCGTAATCGATATGAAAGCAATAGGTATTAAACAAAAGGTTAAGGATAAAAATTTAGAAATAATAACTATAGCACCAAAAAATAAGATAATACCACTTCTTATATTTGATAAGGCATTATCGATAAAAACAATGAAATTTGGCTATAATGACACAATGAAAAAATTTGGAATATATGATGGAAAAATCTTTACATTTAAAAAAAATAAAATTTCTTTATACGAAAATGTTATGAAAACTATGTCTTTTAAAATATTATCATTTTTATCAGATAGATCAAAACATCAAATATTTATGCCGATTTCTAAATTCGCACTCATAGATATACTAGAGAACCTTGGCGAAACATTTGATTTAAATCAAGAAAAGATATACAGTATAAAAAGATTTAATAAAGAATTAATAAGTAAATTAAATAAAGATGATGATGGTATGACACAAAAGATTGATAAAAAAGTATTAGCGCAAAGTAATAGTATAAAAAGAAAACCATATTTTATAAAATATATTATAAGAATAATACTTAGTAGAAATAATAAAATGATACAAGTATTGGCTAAAAATTATCCAAGAGATTTTTTGGGAGCGGTATATTTATATACATTAATTTATAATAAAAATTAAATTTGTGGTATACTTATATTAATTATTCGTTGAAAAGAGGTAAATATATGGAAAGAAAGAGAATGCTTACAGGGATTCGACCTACTGGGAACTTACATATAGGTCATTACTTTGGTACAGTAAAAAATTGGGTAGAACTACAAAATGATAATGAAATGTTTATTGAAATAGCGGATGTTCAGGCATTAACTGATAATTTTGACAACCCGGAAAAAATAAGAAAAAATGTCAAAGAAATAGCCCTTGATTTATTGTCCATTGGAATTGATCCTGATAAGACCACTTTATTTTTACAATCTAGAATACCAGAAATTGCGGAATTAACAGTTTTTTTCTCAAATCTTGTTACTATGTCTAGATTATATAGAAATCCAACAGTAAAAACTGAAATAGCTCAAAAAAAGGAAGTATTTGGAAATTATGGTGAAAGTGTAACATATGGTTTTGTTGGGTATCCTGTAAGTCAAACAGCAGATATAGTTGCATTTGGTGGGGAAATAATACCTGTTGGTGATGATCAGCAACCATTAATTGAACAAGCAAGGGAAATTATTAGAAAATTCAATTCCATATATAATTCAAACCTAAAAGAGCCCGAAGCATTACTTAATAAAACGAGTAGAATAAAAGGAATTGATGGTAATGTTAAAATGGGAAAAAGTTTAGGGAATGCAATATATTTAGTAGATAGTGAAGAAGAAATTTCAAGAAAAATAATGAGCGCTGTAACAGATCCCAAAAAAATAAAGGCAAATGACCCTGCTAATCCGGATATATGTATGGTTTATTATTATCATAATCTTGTAAATAAGGAAAATTTAAATACTGTATGTAGTGAGTGTAAAAATGGTAAAAGAGGATGCGTTAATTGTAAAAAAGAATTAATACAAAAAATGAATGAATTTTTATATCCTATAAGGATAAAACGTAAATATTATGAGGAACATATTGATAAAGTTAATGATATCCTGTTAGAAGGTAGTAATATAGCAAAACAAAATGCAGAAAAAATTGTATTTGATATAAAAAAAGATATGAAAATAAACTATTTTGAATAAAATGTTATAAAGTTAAGTACTTATATTTAAATATAGGTACTTTTAATTTTAGGAGAAAGATTTATGAAAGAATGGATAATAAATGTTTTAAAAGGTTTAATTATCGGGATTGGTAAAATAATTCCGGGTGTAAGTGGCGCAGTTTTGGCAATATCACTTGGTGTATATGAAAAAAGTTTAAATGCTATAAGTAAATTGACGAAAGAAAATATTAGATTTTTGTTAAATATTTGTATAGGTATAATTTTATCAATAATTGTTTTTAGTAAGGCAATAAATTATTCACTAAGCAACTTTTATCTTCCGACAATGTTACTTTTTATTGGTTTAATAATGGGTGGAATAGGTGATATAAAAAAAAATATTGGTGAGCTTAATGGTAAAAAAATTTTGATTTTTATAATTACATTTACTTTACTTTTTTTAGTTTGTTTAATAACAGGAGAAAGAAATATAGAATTAAACCTTAATATAACCACATATATAGCTTTAGTATTTGCAGGTATAATAGATGCATTTGCAACTATTGTACCTGGAATTAGTGGAACTGCATTGCTTATGATATATGGTTATTATAATATAATAATAAACTCTATAGCTAATGTTTTTAATGCTTCTATGTTTGTAAATAATATATTTATTCTTTCTGCATATGGTATAGGTATGATAATAGGAATATTAATATTTTCTAAAATAATAAATTATTATTTTAAGCGAAAAAAGGTATATATGTACTCTTCCATTTTTGGCTTTGTTACAGCAACTATTGTAATACTTTTTTTAAAAACATTTATTTATTCAAGACAAATTAATAATATTTTTACAATTTTAATTTCTTTAGTTCTTCTTGTTATTGGATATTTTTTAGCAAAAAAAATCAGTAAATAACATATTCTATATTAGTGGAAAGGAATGAAAGTATATATGAATAAAAAACCTAGTGTTTTTGTTAACAAAATTGATAAAGAACTAAAGAATAATGAAAAAGTATATTTTTCGCGAAACGAAACAAGCGAAAAAACAGATAAATCTAATATTGATACATCAAAGAAGTCTATAGATGTGCAACTTAAGGAAATGTTTGAATCCACCAGTTATATATACAAGGCAGATGTTGTAATTAAAACCAAAGATGGTGTTTTGGAAAAAAGAGTAATTGGAAGAAATAATAGTCATTTGATAACAATGGATAATGAACTTATTCCTATATCTGATATTATTGAAATTAAAAATAAAAACGAGTAACCTCGTTTTTAAATGCATTCTACGAATGTGTCAGATAAACATCTAATAGAGCAAACGCAATTTAAGTTCATAGTAAAGAAAGAATTTGTTGTTACATAAGGTATTGATGTTTGAGTAGTATCAGGATTTGGCGCTAAAACTCTGAATGTAGCACAACAACCATCTAATTTTTCAATTCTAAATACACTTGATGTTGTAGACGTTTCTTCCTTTTCAATAGGCATACTCCAAGGAGTACCGTTACCGCAGCATGTATATAGCATTACAGGTCTAGTATTGCAACTTACTGTTGAGATTGAACATCCTAAGAATCCTCTATCGCAAGTATCTAAGCAAGCAGTCCCACAGTCAGCATTTTTTTGAAGTATTAAAATTACTTTTAATATTTCATTTATGCATTGACATTCATTAGAATTATCATTATTACACATATAATCCACCCCTTCATTTATTTTTCTAATATAGCATATTCATTAAATATAAATGGGTGTGAATTAAAAACCTAATTTGTTAATTTTTTAATGTGTTTTGTATTGTAAAAAAAATTTTTTTGTTTTATAATAAATTGGAGAATAGGGAGGGTATTAAATGAATAAGATTTTATTTAAAAATGATTTAGGTGAAAGTGTTATAGCAAATGTGTTGAGATATTTTAAATTTAATGATGATCAATATATGATTTATTCATTAAACGAAATTGATGAATCTGATTATATGAAATTGTATGGTGTTAAAATTGAGTTAGACCAAGATAATGAGGTAACAGCAAAAGCAATAGATGATTCTGCGTGGTCAAGTGTTGTTTCTTTAATAAAAGATATAGTAAGAGCTAAAACTCAAGGTGAGAAAATAGATGTTAATGATTTGAATTTTGATTTTATAGATTCTATAAATTTAATTTCCAAAAGGGTTTTTAAAATAAACAAGGATATGGCTAATTTGTTATTAGAAGAAGAACAACAAGAGCAGGAACAATTTGAATCATCAGATACGAATGAAGATAACGATGAAACTAAATCTGCTCAATCTGATAATAAATTAACAGAGGAATTTAATAGTAATTCGATGTCTATTGTACAACCTTTTGAGATGCCTAATTTAAATTTAGAAGATACAAATTTAGAAGATGCAACTGAGGGTATTCAAGATGATATTCAAGGTAGTATTGATGATAATCAAATTTCTTCTCAAAATCAAAATAATACAGATGATTATAATTATAAGGAATTGTATGAAAAACTACTTGAGCAAAACAAAAGTTTAATTGAGGAAAATGATTCACTAAGAGCAAAAATTACTGGTATAGAAAGTATATTAAGGGACTAAATATCATAATTCAGTCCTTTTTTCATAGTATTTTATTGAGGTGAATATATGAAAAATGTTATTAATTACTATTATAATATTAATGCAGACAATATTCATCAAAATAATCGGAATTATAGGTTTAGAATTGATAATATAGACTATTTTTTTGTTTTGTATAATGAAAATATAGATAATATAAAAAAAATTTATGATATTCACCTTTTAATACTTCAAATGGGATTATACTGTCATGAAATAGTTTTGAATATAGATAATAGCCCGCTTACTCTTGTTGATGGAAAATATTATATTCTTCTTCGAGTGAAAATTCAAAATAGAAAAGTAGAATTGGAAGATGTTTTGTATTTTTCACAATATTATATTATCCCATCAAATAATAGTACTTATTATAATGGAAACTTTAATAAGAAAAAAGTAAGGAGTGCTGCTCCATATGATATGCTTTATATAAATGATTGGTTTAATTTATGGACACAAAAAACTGATTACATAGAGTATCAAGTTAGTCAAGTCGGCATTAAGTATCCATTGATAAATTCAAGTGCTAGTTATTATATTGGACTTTCAGAGAATGCAATATCATATTTAAAAAATAATCCTACAACTAATATTCATTATTCAATATCGCATAAAAGGATAAAAAGTAACTCTACACTTTTCGATTTATATAATCCAGTGAATTTTATTATAGATTCATCAGTTAGGGATATTTGTGAATACATAAAGGATAGTTTTTTTGAGGGTAAAAATCAAATTATTTCTTGTATTCAAAACTTGGTTTTAAGTAAAGATGATGCTATTTTTTTCATTTCTAGAATGCTGTATCCTACATATTATTTTGATGCTATAGAGGATTGTATTGATAATAAAGAGAACGATACTAAAATACTTAAATATGTGGATAAAGTTGATAGTTTTCAGTTAGCATTAAAGGATGTCATGATATATTTGAGAAATAGGTATTCTGTTCCAGTAATTGAGTGGATAATAAAAACGTGAATTAATTCACGTTTATAACACCTTTTATTTCAGGGACTTCTTCTCGTATAGCTTCTTCTATTACATCACTAAGTGTAATATCAATCATTAGGCAATTAGCACAGGCACCTGCCATTTTAATGTATACAATTTTATCCTCATATTTTATAAATTCTATATTCCCGCCATCATTTAATATATATGGTCTTATTTTATCTATAACATTTTTAATTTTTTCTTCTTCCATTAGTATCACCAATTAATATTATACATATTAACATGGATTAAGTAAAGTAGGAATTTAATATAATGTAGGATTAAAAATTTCTCATATATGATAGTAAGTTAAAATATATATTATATGTGTGATATGTGTGAGAATGTTAATCAGTAAGTTTAAAAATCCTATTATAATTATTAAATAATTGAAATTGCATTTTTTATTAAATTAATGTGTTATATTTTAATTATTTATCACTAATTTACAATTTTACCTTATATATGTTATAATTTGTGTGAGGTGTATGTAAATGAAATATGAAAAGGGTTCGATTGTTATAGGCACTGTAACAGGGATAGAAAGTTATGGCATATTTGTTTCACTCGATGAATTTTATAGTGGTTTAATTCATATTTCAGAAATAAGTAACGGCTATGTAAGAAATATAAATAATTTTGTTAAAGTTGGTGAGATGATATTTGTAAAAGTAATCGATGTGGATAATAAATTAAATCATTTAACATTAAGTATAAAGGACATTAATTATAAAGTTATGGATAATCATGTAAAAAGGAAAATTAAAGAAACTACATTAGGATTTAAAACTTTACAGTATAATTTACCATTATGGATAAAAAAAAGTTTAAAAAAGCAAGAAAAAACAATAAAGTCTATTGACAAATAAGCGTATAAATGATATATTTATTCATGTCAATGTTTTGGGCGATTAGCTCAGTTGGTTAGAGCACTTGCCTTACAAGCAAGGGGTCATAGGTTCGAGTCCTATATCGCCCACCATTTTTATTTGCCGGAATAGCTCAACTGGTAGAGCAACTGACTTGTAATCAGTAGGTTGTGGGTTCAAGTCCTATTTCCGGCACCATTTTTTATGGAGGGGTAGCGAAGTGGTCAAACGCGGCAGACTGTAAATCTGTTCCTTCGGGTTCGATGGTCCGAATCCATCTCCCTCCACCACTTTATTGTAGTTTGCCTCGTAGCCAAGCGGTAAGGCACCACACTTTGACTGTGGCATGCGCTAGTTCGAATCTAGCCGAGGCAGCCACTGTTATTATATATTTTAATATGTCCCGTTAGCTCAGCAGGTAGAGCATTTGACTTTTAATCAAAGGGTCACAGATTCGAGTTCTGTACGGGACACCATTTCGAATATTAAGAAATTCTTTACAAAATAAGGGTTTCTTTTATTTTTTGTTACTAATATTTAATCCCGTAAAAATTAATAATATTACTATAAATTACTATTCGTTGGCAACAAGTGTTTTTTCTCTTTTTAGAAGAAAAAAATGTAAAATCTTACATTTTTTTATTTATAAGAGTTTTATTTTCTCATTGTACTGAATTAATTATGTTTTGACTTTAATGCATATATAAATAGAATTAGTATTTTTAAGGGTCCGAACCGGCATAAAAATCTAAATATAGTAGTAGCATTTTTTGTTATTACTGTATGGTAATATTACAATTTTCTGTGAATATTATATAAATAGGTAGTTTTAGTAATGTGGAAATATGAAAAATATATTATTTCGTTAAAAAAGTTCAAAAAAATTGTAAAAACACTTGATAAAACTTATAATATGTAATATAATTAAGTAGTCAAATTTTTTTGGCAGAACAAAAAATGCCTGAGTGGCGGAATTGGTAGACGCACAGGACTTAAAATCCTGCGAAGGTCATACTTCATGCCGGTTCAAGCCCGGCCTTAGGCACCATTTATTTTATTTAAAATAAATTGTTGGAGAAATACCCAAGCCTGGTTGAAGGGATCGGTCTTGAAAACCGACAGGTCGGAAACGGCGCGGGGGTTCGAATCCCTCTTTCTCCGCCACTTTATTTTAATTATTATGTATCGCGGAGTGGAGCAGCCTGGTAGCTCGTTGGGCTCATAACCCAAAGGCCGTAAGTTCAAATCTTGCCTCCGCAACCAGTTTTGGTTCCGTAGTGTAGCGGTTATCACGTCTGCCTGTCACGCAGAAGATCGCGAGTTCAATTCTCGTCGGAACCGCCATCGTTTGGCTTCATAGCTCAGTCGGTAGAGCAAAGGACTGAAAATCCTTGTGTCATTGGTTCGATTCCAATTGAAGCCACCATAAATGTTTATTAGAGTGCCCCATTACACGCATAGGCAGTATATGCGCTCGTAGCTCAGTTGGATAGAGTGTTTGGCTACGAACCAAAAGGTCAGGGGTTCGAATCCCTTCGGGCGCACCATTTAACGGAAAATGGCTCAACTTGGTAGAGCACTTGGTTTGGGACCAAGGGGTTGCAGGTTCAAATCCTGTTTTTCCGACCATTTAGATTATAAAGCCTTTAATGGCTTTTTTTGTGCCCTACCATTTAAATAAAGTAATTGCATATTATAATGAATTTAACATTTCCTATTCCCTGACCTTTTGTAAGATTGACCATCTATTCATTTGATTATTGTATTATAAATTTAGTTATAATTATAGGTATATTCTTTGTCTTTACTACTTTTTACTCACTATAACGTAACCATTGTATATATTATGTTTATTATCTTTATCATGCTTTCTCAAGTATGCTGCAAGGCAGTTTAGTTATTTATATTTTAATTTATATTTATTTTTGTAAATAGTTTTGCTATTGCATATCTAGGTATGGTAAAGTTTGTTCCATGATCAAATGTTTTTCCAAAGTTTTTTTCAGTTTTATATATACCAATATTAAAACTAATTTTTATAGTACCATTCTCAATTAAATGTATAAATGTTTTAAAGTCTTTAAGTTTAAAGAATTTAATTCCATTATATTTAACATATAAATTATTTTCATTATATCTTGTATGAGATGTAATTAAGCATAGATATTTTAGTTTTCTTTCTAATTTTTCTTTTAGTAAATCAAATGACCAGGCTGTTTTCCTATCTATTATATTTAATATATTATTGAAAATGATTAAGGTAACTATATTTTTTTTATGGTCTACATCTAATTTGAAATAGTATTTGTTGGAAACTCGTTTTGGAGAGATACATGATGTTGTTGCCTGTAAAACTTTATATTGTGGATAATTTTTGTCTGGATATCCATAATTTTCTTGAAGACGTTTTATTTCAAATAAATAACTGTCTGGTGTGGCTGAAAATAGTGTTATGCTCCCTGTTGGTTCATTGTTCCTAACTTTGATTTCTATATCATTGAAATCAGGTATTTCGAAGTTTTCCGGATTAATTCCTATTAATTCCTCAAACATTACACCACTTATCCCCTTTCTATTTTTTTCGGATTTTATCCATCCTAATTTTTCTATATCTTTATATTTTTCATATAGGTTATGTATATTATTATTCATTTATTTATTTCTCCTTTCTACTGCCCTATAATTAATATACATTGTAAAATTTTATTTTCCTTTTATTTTTTATTTATTTAGTAATTTTTTATGTTTTCCTTCTAATCCAAAAGAAAAAACATTATCAGCATGTAATGTTTTTAACTATAAAATGTGAAACTTATGCTCCAAAATCGTTTTGGTAACTTATCATGTTAACACTGTCTACTTCGCTTAAGTTATTAAATTTATCCATTATTTTTGAATAATCTTTGGTAGCAAATTCGAAAGATAACTCTACTTTATCTTTACATATAGATTTACTTTTGATTTTATATTTTGGAATTGAGGTAATTATTTTTTCGATTTTTTGGTCAACTTTGATATCATATTTAATGATTATTAGATATTTTGATGCTAGTTTAAATCCTAATATATAACTTATATAGAATAGTAGTCCTAATGCTATAGAACTAATAATTGATATTAAATATAAACCTGCACCTGACATAATTCCAGCAGTTATTCCCCAGAACATGAATGCTGTATCAATTGGATCTTTTATTGCTGTTCTAAATCTAACTATGGATAAAGCTCCAACCATTCCGAGAGATAAAGCAAGGTTTGAACTTATAGTTCTAATAATAAGTGAAGTTACCATTGCGAGTAAGATTATGCATAGGGAGAAAGTTTTTGAATATACAACTCCACTATATGTTTTTTTATAAATATATACTATAAAGACTCCTATTAAAAATGCCACTATAAGTGAAAAAAATATTTTATCAACAGATATAGCACCTGTAAATTCATTAATTACACTTTTCTTTATTAAATCAACAAAACTCATAATAAACACTCCTTTTCTTAATTAACTATTTGTTTTTTTGTTTTAATTTTTAAAATATTTATTTTAGTTCGCGACAATTTGCAAATTTAGAAACAGCTAATCTATACATTGGCACGGTTTGTAAAATAATCGCGATGCTTTCTGGTAGTATTTCATTAAATTTTACTTCTAGTACTACTTCATTAGGTTCTAATACGTCATATGTAATCATGTTTGAATCAAATAGATTATAGTTGTATAGTCCTGATTTGAGATTTTCATCAAATGTAATTCTGACATCGCTAACGGGATATGTATATGCTAGTCTTTTATAATCAACGATTATTGATGGTTTAAGACCTTTATGTTTAATCTCGTATATAAAATCTTGAAGTAAATCATTTTTACTGTTCAATTCCATTTTACAACTTTTTACTTTTTTGTTTAAATCTTCATTAATTTTTATATTATTAACGTTATTTTGTAATATTTTGTTGCATGTATCAATATCGATTTTTATTTGATCTTTAGATGTCATATTATTATGTTTAAGTTTTCTTTCTAATCGTATAAATGATGTATCGTTATTGTATACTCTAATTCTATATTTTTTTCTATATAAAATCCCATCTAATTTTTCATAGTATGCACTTGAATCTGAATCATCAAAATATAAACTTCTTATAAGATATGTATTATCTTCATTAACAGAATTTTGGTCTATATCCATTATTAGAGATAATCTTTGTTTTAGTATTTGAGCCATATTTTTATTTATTATAAATTTTAATTCATGTCTATATTTTCTTTTTTTTATTTCCATAAATCACCAAAATATTCTTTCATTTCAGTATCGGATAAACCAAATTGACTTTTTGTATGTTTTAGTAGGTATGATGTCCTTTTATTTATGTAATCTTTGAGTTTATCAATTTTGTTATTCCAATCACTCAACGAATATCCCCATCTTTTTCCATCTCTTTCCATTTCCGGAAGTATGTAATTATAAATTTCATCTAATTTTCTAAGAACGTTTTCTGTTTTCCAAGTATTATTTAAATTATAGCTTAATCTTTGCAAAAATATTTTTTTGAATTCACTATTTTTCATCATATTCCTTAGTAAGCTTGTATCTAAATTAAAACCTTCTTGCATACCATTAGGATTCAATATGTAATTATAATAATTTTTACTATAGTTATACCATGCGTAATCTAAGTCATAGAATATGAAATGTAGTTTTCCATTTGCAACATCTTTATGAGAAAAAAATCTACAATTTATTATATCATTATTTGTAACAAATAACTCTGCTATCCAATAATCGGCCATATTTTCTATATTTATTTTTTCTTTTATATAGTTAAAATTTTCAGCTTTAGACATGTCGTTATTTCTAACATAATTTAATATTGAAGAATAGAAATTTGAACTTCCAGCAGTCATATTTCCATCAATTCTCATAATATTTGAATAATCTGGATTTACATTGTAATGATTTGAAATAAATGTTTCATCTACTTTTTCTCTGATATTATATATCCCCCAATATCTTCCATTTATATATAATATAACACTTTTATATGCTTGAACATCTACATCAGTATATTCATCTACTAATGAAGTTCCGAGTATATCCCTTAAAAATGTATTTTTATAATCTTGCGATCCGGATCTCAATACAAGTGTATCAAAACTAGAAAAATCTCTATTATCGAATACTTGATAATTTAATTTTGAAGCGCCAAATTTTTTCTTAAACTTTAACGAAAAACTTTTTTTAGGCAAACTTCTAGTTGAACCACCAAATAGTTTTATACCGCAAGGAATACTAAAGCTACTGTCTTTTTCATATAACTCTGCATAAGCATTATATTCTATATTGGATGCTGGGGTTGCTTGTAATCTTGTAAAATCACTTGGATTTAATGATACTGACATAACGGGTAAGGTATGGTTTTCGTTAACTATATAACTGTTTGTTATGACATTACTTACTAGTTTGCCTTTATCCTTATTCATAGCTTTTAAGACAGTTGTTTTATCTACATAAATAGGACTACTATATACTTTAGATGAAGTAGTTGGGGTACTCCCATCTAAAGTATAATAAATAGTCCCAGGTGCATTAAGTACAATTTCAAGTTTATCTACATTATTATATATACCTGAAGAAAGACTAATGGACGGAGTTATGGATATATCCCTAGTACCAGAATTGTTTTCCCTTTTTGGGGTAGGTGTGTTGATATAATAAAATCCCTTATTATTGTTATTTCTTCCATAACTATATCCTATAGGAATTTCATTTACCACAATTGAATCTATTATTTCGTTATTTTTAAATAAAAATATAGATTCTGTTTCAGATATTTTAAAATTAGTATGAACATATGAATTATTAGATAAATTAGTATCCCCTGAACACATTATTATATAATATTCATTAGGTTTAAGTTCTACATCTGGGAGATCAAACATTTTTGTTTCTTTAGTAGATATATTATAATTTTTTAGATTAATTGTTTCATTAGAATTATTTTTAAGTTCTATCCAATCATAATAATTATAACCATTTTGTGGTAGATAAGAAAAATTATTATTCATTACTTCATTAATAATTAAATCATTAGGGGTATTTAATGAAGCGTTGAAATTTTCAATTCCTTCATTACTATTAAGATATCCAGGACTTATTATTGAACTCTTTTTGAATTCATTGTCATATTTTATTAAAGCTAATCCATTTTCAACACTAGAATACCTTTGATTTTCAATTATTTTACCATTTTTACCAAGTATAACATTCCCATTATTCGATTCTAATTTAAATCCAGTTTGTAAATCACTACTTAATAAATTTTTATTTGTTGTATAAACAATTACTACTTCATTGGGTTTTAACTCTTTGCTGGGTAGTTTATATTTAAATGGGGCTTTTTCATCATTTGATAATGTATAATTACTTAAATCTATATTTTTATCACCCGTATTTGTAAGTTCTATATATCCATAGTATTTTCCATTAGTTTTAAAGTTACCATCATTATTTGGAAGTATTTCAGTAATTTTTATATAATCTGGTTCTCCTTTTAAACTATTAATATAGTTATTATAACCTTCCATACTATTTTCGTATCCTGGTGTAATTGTATCAAATATATGCCAACTTCCATTCAAATCTCTTCCCATTGAATTACCTTTTTCAATGTACGATGTTGTAACACTGTCTATTACTTTTTTATTTGGATTTGTAAGTATTATAGTTTCTTCCCCACTACTTTTAAGTTTAAATGGAGCATAAAGACCATCTTTAGATTCACCACACAAGTTTACAATTAAATACTCTTTACTCTTAATTGTAACATCTGGGAATGCCCATTTTAATGATGTTTCATTATCACTTAATCCATAGTTTAAAAGATTTATATCTGTATCATATCCATTAAATATCTCTACAAAATCACATATACTAGAATCACTTGATGAATATATTCCATTATTTGATGTTACAACTTCATTTATAACTAGCTTTGGAATAGAATTTTCACCATTTTCTTCTGGCGTTATTGAAGTTATACTACTTTCTTGCATAATCAAACTGATTATAACAAATATTATAACTATTAAAAAACATACCAAAATAAAAAGATAATTTTTCTTTAATTCGCCTTTTTTAATATTAAACATACCAATTACCTCTACTTAGTAAATCTTAACACATAATATTTAATATATCAATAATTATATTATTAAAATATCTGAATTTTCTTTTTTTTTTAATAATTTTATTGTATACTATCATTATAGAGTAAAGGGTAGGGATAATATGATATTAAGAAAACCATATGCATTTTTTATAAAACATTTTAGATTTTTCCACTTTATAATGTTTATTTTTTTAGGAATTATTACATATAGGACAAACTTAGTTAGAATGTTTTTTTCTGAATATCTAAACCAAATTGCTTATGTTATATCTTTAGATGAAGTAAGTGCAACCTTTAATATATTCACATATATTTGGATAGCAATTGTTATAATATTTTCTATTATTGTATTTGTAGTAATGAAAAAGAAAGATAAGCCTATAGCATTCTACTTTATAAACATATTTATTATGGCAGTTACTATGGTATTTATGTTTTATTCAAATACTGTAATGAACAGACTTACCACTTCCCTAGAGGCGGTAGCGACGCTACGAGCTATAAGAGATTTAAGCAATATTTTATTCATAATTCAAATCATTTTACTTATAATGACATTTATAAGAGCAACAGGATTTGATATTAAAAAATTTGATTTTGGAAAAGATATACGTGAATTATCTATAACAGCAGAAGATAGTGAAGAATTTGAATTTCAATTTAATTTTGATTGGAATGAATCAAAAAGAAGATTTAAAAAAAGAATAAGAGAACTTAGATACTTTATATTAGAATATAAAAAAATGATAATTATATTTACTATAATAGGATTAACGTTAATAGGGCTTTTTGTATATTTTAATTTTGGTAAATTTTCAAAAAAATACAACTTAAACTCTCAGTTTACAACAGATCAACTTACTATGATGGTAACAGATAGTTTTATTACCCAACGAGACTATAAATCAAATATAATTGCAGATAAAGGATTGGTTATAGTTCGTGTAAAAGCAAGTGGACAAGGAGTAATAAATACATCAAAAGCATTACTACAAATTGGTAATGAAATATATTATCCAATTGATAATATATATAACAATCAATTTATCGATTTAGGGCAACTTTATACAAATCAAAAGTTAACTAACGAACTATCTGAATATATATTGGTTTACGAGGTACCAAGATCCTTTCTACAAAAAAATATGTCATTTAAATACTTTGGCAATTATGAAAAAACCCTATTCGGAGAAAAATTTGAAGAATATACTGTCAATTTAAATTCTATTAATTTAGATTCTAATAGTATTCAAGAAAATTATAATATAGGAGATTTAATAACAATTGATAATCAATCACTATCAGGAAAATTAATTATAAATAATTATGTTTTGAATAATTCATTCTCAAATACATACAAGTATTGTGTTACTAAAGATGAGTGTTATAACTTAAAACAATATTTACAACCAAGTTTTAAAGGTACAGAAGATAAAATACTTATTAGATTAAATGGAAAAATAGAATATAATGATAATTCAACAGTAAAAGATGATTTAGGAAAATTAATTGAAAAATATGGTACTTTTATATATAAAATAGAAGATAAAACCTATAAAACACAAAATATAATTTCAACTAATTTTTCAACAGTAAAAGATGAGGATAATATTTATATAGAAATTCCTAAAAATCTAGAACAAGCAAGTAATATTGATTTAATGATTAAAATAAGAAATAAAGAATATATATATAAGTTAAAATAAAAAGGGTAAAATTATGTAAATTTGCCTTTTTTTGACAAAATAAGATATACTATAATAAATGAATTAATCCTTATAAAAACAAGGGTTAATTCATTTTTAAATTGGCCAAATATTAAAAAAATTTGGGGTTTTTATTATTGCAATAAATTAAAAAATTAATATTAAATTTATACTAATAACGCTCGTTCCCGTTGACAAATTTAAAGGGGGGGGGGTATAATAATAATAGATAGTAGGGAGGTGAGATTTATGAAGAACAAAAGTATATTTAAATTAGGAATATTTGTTGCTGCTTTCTTTGTGGGAATATTTAGTGTAAGTGCTAAAACTACTTATACATCATATAAAGCAGGAGATAAAATAAAAGTAAATGTTAGCAGTTCAAAGCAATTAGATTTTTATGTTATAGAAGATAGTACATCAGAAAATGTAACAGCTATTTATGATGGAGTGTTAGGAGATTGTTTTGGGTTTGGAGCAATAACTGATTCTTTCGAAGGAAGTATAGCGCAAACAAAATTAAATGAATTAACTTCTGATTGGAATAATCCAACTGAAATAAGATTAATTAAAGTATCAGAAATAGATTCAAGCATTGAATTATCAAATTTAAAAGATTCAGGTGTAGAAGTAAGAGAACCTAGTTATTATATGGCAACAAAACCTTATTGGACCCAAGACGTTATAAAAGATGGTGCTGCCTTACTTCCTATAGATGTTACAAGTTGGGTAACTTATTTTAGTATAGAAGCTGTAGCTGATTCTAATGACGGAACTGGTATACAGTCAGCCATTAGACCCGTTATAACAGTTTCCAAAGATTATGTTGTTGGAGGTAGCAAAATTAGTGAAGAAGATAAATTATGGAATAATTTTGTATCAAAATATAAAACTACTGATTTAGTAAAAATGTTATCAGAAGGTGAAGACACCACTATAAATATAACATCAACAGATGACACTTTAAAAATCGAGTTTACTAATGGAGCAGATACTACAACTACTAATTTTACTTATTCCAATGGAATAGTTGCATATACACCACCTATAAATGCAACTGATAATAATTTAATTATGGATAATATGTGGGTAACAAATTGTATTTATGCAATTGCTGATTTAAAAGGATACGATATTGAAAAATTAATTACTTGGTTAGGTGAAAATGAAAATCCAAATCTTGCTACTCATGGGATTGAAATTAAGACAGAAAAGAATACAATTCATTTAGAAGATGTATCAGATGTAAATATTAATACAGGTTCAATTACATTAACTACCGGTAAAATATTATCTTTTAAATTAGATATTAAAAATGGATTGAAAATAACTAATACTGAAGAAAAAAAAGATACAGTTGTAAAAAACCCTGAAACAGGAGATAAAAGTAGTATAATTGTTTTTGCATCTATTGCCACACTACTTATTGGAACTGTTGCTTATATTAAATTAAAAAAATATAGTAAATTTCCACAAGCATAGATTTTAAGACTTCGTTTGTGAAGCCTTTTTTTCGACTAGTATATGGAGGCAAATATATGAATGAGGTTTTAATTTTGATAAAAAACAATACTATTATATTTTCAACATATACGAAAACAATAGAAAAACAAAATTTAAATAACACTAATATTATTAACAAAAAAAATTTAAAATTTTCTGAAGAATATATTATCGGGAATATAGAATTAGTTTCTTCATTTTTCAATTTAGTTATTTTAAAATCAAATATAAATAGTGCTGTAATTAAAAATATAGAAATAGCAGAAACTATTTTAACTTTATTGAAATATCTTCCAAAAATAACTAAGGTAGTTTTTACAGAAGATAAAGAATTAAATTATACATTATCATATTTATTGTTAGAAAATATCAATCTTATTAGTATTGAATGTTATAATTTACCAGAAATAATGTTTTACAAATTTCCTGAAAATATTGTACAAACAAGATGTGAGATACTATTTATAAGTGATTTTATGTTATATAATAATATTAATACATATTCTAAGTTATGTAATAAAGATAAAATTATTATAGATAGTTATTTAACTAGATATGATATTGATGATATAATTTATTTCTTCAAAAAAAACACTAATTTAAAAAAAATAACAATAAAAGGTTATAAAAGAAATAACTTATTATCTTTTTTAAATATGTTACAAAGAAACAATCATAAAAATGTAACAATAATAATTTGCGAAGATTTTAATACAACAAATCAAATAATCTCAGATATTCCTTTATTTACTAGATTAAATAAAAAGTATAAAGTTAATATAAAAGTTAAATACTCAAAAGAATACAAAGAAAAAAATGGTATGAAAGAATTAAATATTATTTTAGTAAGAAATATTATTTTAATTATTATTATATTAGTTATAGTTATAGTATGTTTATTTAATATAAAAGAAACAAAGGATAATCAAAATATAAATGTTAATTTATCAATAATAGAATCTGCTATTGAAGAAGTTAAAGATTTGCCGCAAATAGATACTTTTAACGTAGAAACAAATGAGCAAGGTTATGAAGAACATAATTCATATAATAGTCCTTATTATACGAACTATGAATCAACATATAATAAGTTATTAGAACTAAATAGTGATACAATAGGATGGTTACAAGTTAAAAATACAAAAATTAATTATCCAGTTGTACAAGCAGATAATAACGATTATTATTTAAATCATGCTTTTGACAAAACAAAAAATGGAGCAGGTTGGGTATTTGTTGATTACAGAAATAATATGGATACTATAAGCAAAAATACAATAATATATGCTCACAACATAAAAAAGAATAATTTAATGTTTGGCTCATTAAAAAATGTTTTGGACGATAATTGGAATTCTAATTCTGATAATTTAAAAATCAATTTTAATATAAAAGGTACTACATATTATTGGCAAATATTTTCTATATATACAATAGATGTAACAAGCGATTACTTAGTAACAGATTTTAAAAATAATAGTTCATTTAAACAATATATTGAAAAAATTGTTAAACGAAGTATAAAAGATTTTAATGTTAAAATTGGAGAAGAAGATAAAATTTTAACACTATCAACTTGTTATAATGACTTAAATTATAGATTGGTAGTGCATGCAAAAATGATAGGAGAAAATTAAAATGAGATGTCCAAATTGTAATAGTGAAATTGAATACGGGATACAAACCTGTCCATATTGTAATAATATATTATTCCAAGGCCAAACAGATGAAAATATACAACAAATAGATCATGTAGTACAAAAAATCAAAAAAACATTAGTAATAATAAGTAAGGTAAATAAAATACTAGTAATTGGAGGAGCTATTACAATTTTTGTAGTACTTTTAATTGCTAAAGCTCTTTCTTATCCTGGAATTTTTAATTTTACTGCAATTTTAAATATTGTAGATATAGTTTTAAAAACTATGCTTGGAGTAGGTATTATATGTTTTATTATTTTCTTAATACTATTTATAGTGAAAAAAAGAGTAAAAATAGTAAAAAAATTTGGATGTATATCATTAATTTTTATCATTGTACCTTTACTTACAAAATCAGTGATTAAAATAAATGGTGATTTTTCATTAAAGGATTATTCTAAAGCAGAGTATATTGAATTGGGGGCAGAACAAATACCATCAATTTATTCAGTTGTTGGTAAAAGAAAAGTTTTAATAAATTATAGCAAAAATGATAAATTAGAGGAAAATTTGGATATTATTATAGATGTTATTGGAATTATATATCTAGATTTATCTAATGATGATAAAGTGAAATATAATGAAGCATTAATAGATTATGGATTTTCTGAAGAAACTATATATAATCCCGATGAAAACGAATACCAAAAAATGTTAGTAAAAAATGGCATAAAAGATAATTCCTTTTATGTAGTTGTTATTGATGGATTATCAATTACATATTCAAAAGGCGACGGTATGTATCAAAATGTATTACAAATGTATTAGAAAAAAGTAATAATTCTATTTGAAAATTTAAATTGTTTTAAATATTAATTATAATAGAGGAGGATATAAAAATGAAAAAATTATTAGGAATATTTATTTCTGCAATTACAATATTTACACTTACAGGATGTGGTGAAAAAGGGGAAACTGTAACTTGTACTCAAAAAGAAGATGGAACTTCTGAAACATATACAGTAACATTTGAAAATGATAAAATTACAAAAGCTGTTATAGAATCAAAACAAACTGATTTATCAGGGGATGAGCTTGAAATGGCATATCAAATGGTTAAATTTTCAAAATCATTACTTTCAGGAAAAGAAGGAATTAAAGTTACTACCTCTAAAGGAAATGATTCTGTATCGGCTAAAATGGAAATAGATTATACAAAACTTAGTGACGATATGAAATCATCTTTAGAGATAGATGCTAATTCATCTAAAAAAGAATTTATTGATTCAATGACAGAGGAAGGCTACACTTGTAAATAGTTAAAATAAAAAAGGGTAAAATTATGTAAATTTGCCTTTTTTTTTGAAAAAAACTTTTTTTTTTTGACAAAATAAGATATACTATATTTAACATAGGAAGTATGTATATATTTATGAAGGGAAAGATAAAGTGAAGAAGATAATTTTTACTGTTTTAATTTTATTGTTTCCAATTATGGTAAATGCTACATGTGATAAACATGAAATATCTAGATTAAAAGCATTAGCGTCTCAAATAAATATGACTTATGATTATGTTGAAAAAGATGGTAAAGTTACTTTTTCAGTTACACTCCATAATGTGAATAAAGCATTAAAAATTGTAGATAATAGAACAAGAAAGGAATATAATTCAGATCAGGAATTTTATGAAGTTACTTTAGAAGGTTTTATTTACGGTGGAACATATTCTTTTAATGTTTTATCTAATCAAAAGGATTGTTTAAATAAAAGTTTATTTATAAAATATTATGAAATACCATATTATAATAGATTTTACAATGACCCTTTATGTGTTTTAAATAGTTCAAAGCAGATATGCCAAAAATGGGTTGATACTTCAACTTTAAGTTATAATGACTTTAAAAAAGCTTTAACTAATGATAAACAAGAACAAAAAGAACAACAAGAAGAATCTGATTATAATAAAATAATGGATTTTTTTGGTAAGTATTATTATATATTTTTAACCGGGATAATACTTATTGCTTTAATAACTATATTCATTATTAATAAAAGAAATAGTTATAATTTTGATATATAATCAATGAGGTGATGTACATGAAAAAAAGAATTGTTTTAAGTGCCATAGTATTAGCTTTAACTATGATATTACCTATTAATGATACATATGCAAGTAATGTTGATTTTACTGGAGATAGTGCTAGTGAACCACTTCCAAATAGCTGTGCGTATGACTTCACTGGGCATTCTGTATGTATTAATGAAGCAATCGGTTTTAGAATTACGTTTGTTGATAAAAAAGGAACTCAATTAGGCAGAATTGTTAATTATGTAAGAAACAATTTTGATGTTGAAACTGTAAATTATCGTATTGAGTGGCAGGATATTAGCTTTCTTAAAAATTTACCATACTATGAGGCAAATGGCAGAAAATATGTAAAAGATAGATATATAACTACAACTTTTTCGCGTAAAGATTTATTAGAAGGTACTCCAAGTTTGATGCAATCACCTTTTGGGAATTTAACGTATAAAGATGGTTCTAGAATAAGTGATACAGTAGAATCAATGCTTAAGGAAGATCCTAACATATCGTGTGGATTATTACAGAGGGCAGGCTTGGTACCTTCTCTTGAAACTTGTCCTGATGTAGTACAATCTATGAAAGAAGATGTTTTTGCTAAAGTAGAACCAATATATGTTTTCCTATATAATCCACAGCATGTTGATATTTTGAATGATACTAAAGCTTCTATGGTGAAGGTTAGGGGAACAGCAAAACAAATAGCAGAATATTTTCAAAACTTATATAGTACTAAGGGTACAGCCTTTAATAAAAAAAATGCGGCTTTTTCACAACTATTTATTGAAAACCTTGCAACCAACATGTATGTAAAACAAGAGAATGTAAAAAAAATAGGATATACAGGCACTATTACTTGGGATTATAAATTTGTAAATTTCAAAAATTATGGTGGGAATGATACTATGTATTGGCAGTGCGATCCAAATAAAAAGGGTTCTAGATATCCTTATGAATTAGCTCCAGAATATTGTACGGATAAGTATAACTATCAATTAGCGCTTAGTACGTATGTAGGCAGTAACTTGGCTCAAATTAGTAATCTTACCAGTTCAGCCGGATGGAATTTATTTAAAATTACTGATTTGACAGATATTGAAGATCAACCAGTAGATGAAGATATACATATAGAATGTAATTCTGACTTTAACATGTGCTACGATACTAATGGAAATAGTAGATTAACCAATTATACTGGCGGAAGAATAAAAATGGCAGGAGATAGTAAATTTTTTACTCTAGGAACAGGAACTAATGGTATAATTTATGGAGATGCTTATTGTATTTTGAATAATAATTTATATAGAATGTCTGATGAAGATAATCCTGTTTACTGTTCAGAAACAATTGAAACTATTTTTAATGATTTCACTTCACAATTTGAAAGAGTTACATCTGGTATATTTGTTGGAGTATCTAATTTTCCAAAAGTTAAGGTTACAAGACAATGTTACGTTAGTACTGGAAATAGAACAGAAGAAAAAGCTAAAAATTTTTTAAATAGTAAAATTGAAGTTATTAATAAAAACGAAACCACTAAATTGAACATGTCTTTTATAGGCACAAATTATATGTTTGGAACGCCAGGAACAACGAGTTCAATTAATAAAGGAAATTATAATAATATTGAACCAGATTACACACCTTTATCATATCCCCAAGGAATATATGATTATGGACGAACAAGTTCATATAATTCAGGAACATTAATATATAGTGAAGAAGGATATGTAGGAGCAACTTATGAAGTGACATATGATTATAGATATAGAACACCATATTTAAATAAATGGATAGATATAAAAACATCAAAAGGCTCAGAAGAATCTGATGAGGACCCATTTAAAACACATTCATATGAACGAGATGATAATGTTAATTTAAATGTTCCAACAAGTACACCAAATGTTCCAACAAGTACACCTAGTGGGAATTATTCAACATTATTAACACTAACTGATATAGGAAATGTAGGAGCTGAAGGTGGAAGATATAAGATTCAAAATTTGCTAGGGAATGCGAAAAATAATGTACTTACATCTACACAAATAAAAACAAATGACAAAGTATCTAAGGGAGTATGTACTATGAAATACGAACTTGTAGGCGAAAACTCTAAAAATAAATATATTACTTCAGGTGAATGTGAAAATCTTAAAAAAACAGCAGAAAATGCAAGTCAAGATTATACAGCCTCTGATTACCAATACCTAGATTATGGTAGATGTGCAACGTATGAAAAAAAAGTAACATATGAATGCACACAAACAGGTACAAGCTGTTCGGGTTCGTGGGAACCAGAGGTTAATCCAGACACTGGCATACCTACTGGTGCAACGATATGTAATGGGACAGAGTATCCTGTTTATAAATATAGAGTTAGTAACATAGAAGAATATGATTTCGATAAACCAGTGAGTGAAAAAGAAAGCATGGAGGTAATCGGTGATGGGAAATACCAATGCCCTTTTTTGAACACGGAATGGTCAAGTAACCCTGAAATTATGCAAAATACATCATGTAGTGCTGGCGGGAGCTCTGTTACTGTTACATATAAGTTATCTAAGTGGGATAGAAATGAAGGGGATCCCGAATGGTCAAAAAGAGATTATTGTACATTTAAAATACAAGAGAAAATGGAGGCACCAATTTATTATTCAAATGCAAATGTTCTTTCATCACAAAAAACATGCAATGTATTAACTACGGAGGGTCTTAGTGCCTTTTGTGAATACAAACCTAATGTCGCAAATGGAGAAAGTGCAGATATATGTAGTGCTAGTGCAAAATTTAATCAAGGTTCTTGGAACGGAAGCTTTGGAGAAAAATATGAGGATATGATCTCAGTAAAATTTACTAACATTTTAAGAAAAGAAGATGAAAAACCAATAACTGATACATCATGTACAACAACTACTGTAGTTGATAATGACTTAACTAATCCAGATGATCCTAAAAACTTATTAAATAATCTTGTATATAGACCAATAGATCCAATAGATTCAAAAAAAGCATTCCCAGGTATAAATGGTACAGGAAGAACTACTACAGATCCTAATTGGAATGAAGACAATATAAAAAAATATATAACAGATAGAGCTTTAAATGCTATAAATGATGTATATAAGAAAGACCCATTATATTCAATAACTTTAACACCATCAACAATTAAAAAAATTAGGGCCTATAACAAAAATAATTCATACGATGATTTCACATTATCATGTGGAGAAAATGGTACTAATTGTACAAGTAGTTTCTTAAGAGATTCTAATTCTAATTATGTAACTTTAAATACTAACTCTAGATGCCGTGATGGACTAACATCTGCGGAGTGTACAAACTAATGATATATTTAAGAGGTGATAACAAATGAGAGAGTCTTTCTGGGGAGTATTTGTTATAACAGTTGGAGTAGTATTAATAGGATTTATATACTTTTTCCAAAGTATAACTAATACAGATGAACAAAACTATACCCTTATTAAAGAAGTTACAGAAAATGCTATGCTAGATTCATTCGATTTAGCAGCATATAGAAGTGATGGTACAATAAAAATTAATACAGAAAAATTTGTTGAGAATTTTGTAAGAAGATTTGCAGAAAATGCGCAACTATCAAATACATATGAGATTAATATTTACGATGTGGTTGAAACACCTCCCAAAGTAAGTTTAGAGGTAAAAAGTAAAAAGGGAGGTGTAGTTGCAAATCAAAATGTAGAATTCAACATAATAAATAGATTAGATGCAATACTAGAACTAGATAATAGATTAGAATAATATGAAAAGGAGAAAAAAATATGAATAATTTTATGAGAAGCTTAAAAAAATTTTTTAAAAACAAAAATACAGTAACCATAATAGGAGTAATTCTAATAGTTGCTTTACTATATTTTGGTTATACATATCAAATAAATACACAAACTAAGCCAACAAGAGTTCCAGTTGCAGCTGCAACAATTCAACCAAGAACAAAAATAACTGCCGATATGATTAAATATATCGAAGTACCAGGTGCTTCAATAAGTAATAATACAGTTATGAATGCTAACGACATAATTGACATGTATGCAAATTACAACACAGTAATTCCAGAAGGAAGTTTATTCTATAAAGAAGCCCTAGCTACAGCTAAAGAAATGCCAGATTCAGCATTCGTAGACATAAAACAAGGAGATATTCCTTACCAATTTGCTGTTACAATGGAATCAACATATGGTAACTCAATATTCCCTGGAAATCAAATAGATTTATACATGGAAGCAATGAATGAAAACGGAGAAGTAATAGTAGGTAAATTCATAGAAAACGTAGAAGTATTAGCTGTAAAAGATAGTAGTGGAAACCATGTTTTCGAAAACACTGCAGAAAATAGAACACCAGCTTACATTATATTTGGTGTAAATGATGAATTAAATATATTACTATTAAAAGCAAAATATTTATCAAGCGTTACAGTATTCCCTGTACCACATGGTGCTTGGAAAGGAACAGAAGGACAAATTCAAGTAAGTTCAGAAGAACTAAAAGCATACATTAATGAACGTACAGTAATGCTATCTGATACAGAATTATTAAGCCAAGAGGTTCAATAATATATGGATAACAGTGTTTTTTCCCAAATAGATTTTGGTCCAATTAGAGAATTTTTAGATAATGATGATATAACAGATATAAGCTATTCAAATAATGGACAAATCCATTTAAAAACACTTTCAAAAGGTATATTTAGAATTGAAAGACCTGATATAAACAATGCCTTAATTGAAAAGCTCGCCTTTCAGTGTGCCAATGTAATGGGTAAAGCATTCAATGCTGCACACCCATTCTTGGACGCTGAAGGAGCTGAACTTCGTTTAAACTTTATACACGATTCAATAGCTAAAAATGGAATAGGATGTGTTATACGTAAGACACCTGCTAAAATAAGACTAGAAAAAGATAAAATTTTACAGGATAAATATATAACACTAGAAATACATGATTTTCTAATAAAATGTGTAGAGGGACATGCAAACATAATCGTTTGTGGAGAAACAGGTAGTGGAAAAACAGAATTTGTTAAATACTTAGGTTCAAAAATAAAAGAAAATGAAAAAATAATAACTGTAGAAGATACATTAGAACTACATCTAGATAGAATATATCCAACAAGAGATATAGTAGCAATGAAAACAAACAATATTGCCTCATATTCAGATGTACTTGTTGCTTGTATGAGACAAAATCCTAAATGGATACTACTATCCGAAGTAAGAAGTGCAGAAGCAGTTATGGCAATACGTAACTCTATATCATCAGGACACTATATTTTATCAACTATACATGCAGATAAAGCAGAATCAATACCAAACCGTATGTATAGTTTACTTGAAACAAACCAAGATATAGATCAATTTTTAAAATCAATTTATAGATATGTACAAATAGGTGTATATATTAGAGGCTATCAAGACAAAGCTACAAAAAGTTTTGTACGTGAAATAGCCGGAGTAACAGAATTTTATGTAGATGAAAATAATAATGCAATATATAATAATATTTATTTAAAAGGAATAGATGGAAAAGTATCAAGAAAAAATCCATCAAAATATTTGCTAGATTATTTATCAGCACAAGGCGTAATACTAGATCCATATTGTATTTGCCCACCAGATGAATTTAAAGAACAAACAGATGATAACAATATAGATTCAAATATCACACAAGAACAACAAGAAGATTTAAATAATGAAATTGTAAATACTCCTTTAAACAATGATACAGTTCAAAAAAATGATGATGTAGAAATTTTATTTGAATAGGAGGTAAATATGGAAAAAATAATTTTTATAGTAATATTAGCAATAGTAATTTTTATAATTATTTATAGAAAAAAAAGTGGGGAAAGTGTATATAAATTTTTTACTACACAAGTAGGAAATGTATACAATAAGTATGCTCCTTATTCATTTAAAGAAGTAAGACAAAAAGTAAAAGATTTAGGGCAAGAATATACAGTAAGACAATACACAATACAAGTAATAGCCTTTGCAATAGGTGCGGCAGTACTTACATATCTTTACTTTTACAATATAATTATTTCTATTGTATATGCACTAGTTGCAGTAGCTTTTGTTCCATATCTTGCATATTTAAGATGTAAAAGACTATATAGTGAATTTATATTTGAACAAGTTCAAATATATGCTACAAACGTAATAATGGAATTTGCCACTACACAAAGTTTTGTAAAAGCACTTGAAGGAGTATATAATTCAGGAGTATTAGAAGACCCATTTAAAAGTGATGTTAAAATAATGATAGATATGGCTTATGAAAATGGTACTATTGAACAATCAATAGAATATTTAAATAATAAATATGATTATTATATGATAAAAAATATGCATCAATTATTTTTACAAATTACTAACGAAGGTTCAAAGGATGCAGGAGAATCTTTAGAAAATATGTCACAAGATATAGATATGCTTGTTGAAAGTGTTTATAGAGATAGAATAGACAGAGCAAATTTCCATAAAAAGTTTTTACAATTTGGTGTAATGCTTTATTTAATGGTTAGCTTAGTTCAATTCTTACTTGGAACAGAATCCTATATAGCAATGCTAGATAATATAGTAGTTATTATATTATTACATGCAATTATAATAATAAATACATTATTTTTGCTAAATGGGGAAAAATATTATAATGAGAATGTAGGTGCTGAATAATGGTTTTTATAGCAATAGGTATAATTTTAGTAATAATTTTATCAGTAAATAGATTCTTAGATGGTAGAAAATTTATAAACGAAGTAGAACCATATTTTAAATTTTTAATGGAAAGCGATTATGAATTTTTACTAAGTGTAAGATATGGAGATAATGTACAACTAGAAAAAAGATTCAATGAAAGAGTAAGACTTGCATTAATAGTCTTCGCAATCTTAATAATATTATTTTTATCAAGTCTTAGCTTTTTAACTATATTAGTAGCTTTAGTAATAGCATACCTTATATTTAAAATGCCATATACTCAATTAAAAAGCTATTATAATAGACATCTTTATGCAATAGATGCAATGCTACCATATTATTTAAAAAGTCTTGAGATTTTGATACAACATTATACAGTTCCAGTAGCTTTAAGAAAAAGTATAACAACAGCGCCAGATGTATTTAAACCTGGACTTGAAAAACTATGTCAAAAAATAGAAGCAGGTGACTCTAGTGTAGATCCATATATGGATTTTGCACATGAATATCCAGTTAGAGATTCCATGAGAATGATGCGTTTGCTTTATCGTTTAGGACTAGGTTCTCAAGAGAATAAACAAGAACAACTAATGATGTTTTCTAGAACAGTTTCTTCACTTCAAAATAAAGCACGTGAACAAAAATATAAGAATCGTCTAGAAACTATGGAAAAGAAAACAATGGTTATGCTATTTTCAACAGGTGGTGGAATTATTGCATTACTATTATTCTCACTTATGAATATGATGAGTATCTAGTGTAAAGTAATGTAATAAGTATTGAATAAAAAATAGTAGTATGTTAAAATTAAATTAATAATAAGTAAGGTGGTGATAGTATGAAAGAAGCAGCAGGAGAAGCAAATATGACAGTAATTACAATAGTATTAATAGGTTTAGTTGCAGCTGCAGGAGCTATATTAATACCAAGACTATTAAATTCTACTGATAAGAGTTCATGTTGTCAAGCTAATGGTGGTATTTGGCGTAATAATCAATGCTATGCTACTTGTAGTGAAACGACAGGTACTACAGGATGTTCAGGAAGTATAAGTACAGAGTGTGCAGATTCAAATAAATAAAATATCAGTTATAAAAAATGTTTTATCGATGTAGGTGGAGGTATAACTTATGAATCAAAGTATTAGTTACACATTTTTACTTAATATAATAATTACATTTATATTAGTATCTTTTGCAGTTTTAATGGGTACTATAAGTTATGCCAAAGCTTATAGAGTTAATAGTAAAATTGCAAATGCTATTGAAGTATGTGAAGGTTATAATGAATGTTCTAAACCAGAAATAGATAGAATTATTAATAACTATGGATATCAAAAATTTAATGTAAACTGCAATAAAGAAAATGCTGAGGATTCATCAACATATGGAATATGTGTATATAAAAATGCGAATGATGGTGATAATAAACACTATTCATATGATATATATACTTATATGTATTTTGATTTTCCATTAATTAAATTAATTAAGATTCCAGTACATGCTAAAACCGATAGAATTTATAATTTTTCTTAAAAAAGAGGTGTTAAAATGAAGGGTGCAATTGGTAATACAATGGTTATGAATATAGTTATAACTTTTATTGTTTTAACAACCGCTTTTTTAGTTGCTTCAATTTCTTATAGTAAAGCATTTAAAGTTAAGACAGGCATAATCGATATTATTGAAAAATATGACGGAGATTTTACTTTATTGGCATCTAATGCATCTGGTAATCAAAGTCAAATAATGAAAGAAGTAGAGGAATATCTAGGTAAAATAGGATATAGACGTAATGCAAATTCTAAATGTCCTGCGGAAGATGGTACTACCATAGCAGAGTCATCTAACTACGAGGTATGTATTTACAAAAAAAATGATGATTCAGAAACATATCGTGGTAATTATTATAAAGTGAAGGTATATATGTACTTTGATTTCCCTGTAATCGGAGATACATTAAGAATTCCTGTTACAGGAGAATCAAGAACATTTTTTAAAGAGGTTGACAATTAGAAAGGTGATACTATGAACGTTATAATATCAAATAATCAAAGAGAAAAAATCAATAGCTTAAATATTGAAGTCATAAAAAGATTAGATGGCGTTTTTGAAGTAGATGAAATAATATCATCATTTCAAAATATGTTTTACAATAGAATGATTTTAGATATAACAGCTTTAAAGGATGCAACAGATGTTAACGTATTTCAAAAATTATCTATATCATTAGATATGAGTAAATTAATTTTGTTATTAGAACCAGGTACACCTATGACTTTGCCACCATTTTTATCAAAATTAATTTCTGTTGGTATATATAATTTTACTACAACAAGTGAAGGATTATTTTATTTATATAATAATCCTAATACATATCGTGATGTTGCACAGTATCATAATATTGTCGCACAAGAAGTACAACAGGCAGCAACACCTATACAATCAAAACCACAATTAGTTGATAATACTAATGAAGTTAATGATATAATAGCTAATTCATTAAAGATAATAGGATTAAAATCCATTACACCTAATGCAGGAGCTACATCTTTAGCTATTATGATGAAAAAATGCTTAGACAAGAATTTAGATGCATTATGTGTAGAAGTTGATAAGAGTGATTTTAAACATTTTAGAGAGAAGGATCTTGTTTCTACAACTAGCGCTGATTTAATTAACGTTATAAAACAAAATAGTGATAAAAACGTAATCATTGTAGATTTAAATAATAGTACAACAGCGCCTAGTTTATGTAGTGATATCTTATATTTAATAGAACCTTCTACTATTAAATTAAATAAATTAGTTACTCTTAAACCAGTCGTATTAAAAGAATTAAAAGGGAAAAAGGTTGTTTTAAATAAAAGCTCATTAAATGAAAAAGATATAAAAGACTTTTCATATGAAGCAAACTTGGATGTATTTTATAATTTACCTGCATTAGATGAGAGAAAAGTAAATGAAGAAGTAATTTCATTACTTAATAAGCTTAATATAATGTAGTTAACACTTATAAAAGTTGACAAGAATTGGAAAATAATGTATTATAAAATTATTAGAGGAGGTAATGTATGGAATTATTAGCAAATATTAGCTGGTGTATGACAGAAGAGATAGAAGTAATCCAAAATATAATTTCTACAGTAATTTTAATAGTTCAAATTGCAATCCCAATATTATTAATTATATTTGGTATGATTGATTTAGGAAAAGCAATAGTAGCTAGTAAAGAAGATGATATTAAAAAAGGTCAAAGTATTTTTATAAAGAGATTAATAACAGCAATAATAGTTTTCTTAGTAATATGGATTGTAAAAGTTGTTGTTCGTCTTGTTTCATCAAATACTAATACAGAAGCTAACAACGAGAGTATGTGGAATTGTGTTGAAAGATTTATTAGCGGTCCAAATTCTAATTAATTACATATTAAAGCTTGAATTTTGTTCAAGTTTTTTTGTGCAACTTTATCAGAATTAATGTAATAACAGTTTAGTGAATGAAGAATAAATTTATCACATAAAAATAGCGCACATTCATACGTAATTTTCTATTTAAAGAATTTGTAAATAAACTGTGCATTCTTTTTAAAATAAATCTCCCCGAATATATTGTTATATTTTATATTTAACTATTTTAAAATAAAAAAATGTATGCTATAATTATTGTATAGTAGATTAATGAAAATGAGGGAAAATATATGTGGATTCTTGATATGGTTAGAAAGCTTCTTGCTGGGCTAGATAAAATTATAGTGTGGCTTATTGAAACATTATATAGCTTACTAAATGATATTTCTAGGGTAAAGATATTTGAAAATGATGCTATAAAAGATTTTGCCGGAAGAATAGCTGTAATTCTTGGAATTTTTATGTTATTCAAATTATCTTTTTCTTTTTTAACATACATCATAAATCCTGAACAATTAACTGATAAAAGTAAAGGCTTTGGTAAACTAATACAAAATATAGTAGTAGCCCTTGTATTATTAACTTCATATCAATTCTTATTTAGTAAGGCAATGGATTTACAACTTGCAATTTTAGATAATAATACGATACCACAACTTATATTTGGTAATAATAAAGAGGCCGTAGCTAACCAAAGTGATGGTGGAAAAATTATGGCTTTCTATGCTTTTTCTGCGTTTTTACCTACAAATTCTAATTTAGGGAATTGCAACTATGCTCTTGATGATTTTGTTTGTAAGGAAATTTTAAATGACGAGTATAAAGATGGAGTAGTTACTGGAACTTATCCAGGAATAAATACTTCTGGTGAGAAAGCTGGAGACCAATTAGAAAAAATTGTTGAACAAAAAAATGCATATGCTTTACTTGATTTAATGGTTCCAGTAAGAAACGGAAATGTTTTTGCTTTTGATTATAGACTTATAATATCTACTGCATGTGGAGTAATAATTGCACTAGTACTTTTATCTTTTTCATTTGATATAGCAGTGCGTTCAATTAAATTAAGCTTTTTAGAACTTATCGCACCTATTCCAATTATTGGTTATATAGATCCAAATAAGGGAGAAGGAATGTTTAAAAAATACCTTGGATCAGTTGGAAAAACATACGTAGATTTATTTATACGATTAGTTGCGATATATTTTGCAATATACATAATTATGCTAATAGGTGATGGTAATATAAAGTTATCTGACGGAAGTTCTCCAAATTTAATGATTATAGTATTCATAATAATAGGGGCATTAATGTTTGCTAAACAATTACCAAAACTTATACAAGAAATTACAGGATTGAACTTAGATGGTAAAATGCAACTTAATCCATTTAAAAAAATTAGTGAAAACGCACTTGGAGGTAAAGCTTTAGTATCAGGTGCGGCAGCACTTGGAGCAGCGGGACTTGCAGCTGGATCTAACTTTGTTCATAGAACTGCAGCAGGAATAAATAATGCAAAAAATAGTGGAAAAATATCTGATGCATTTAAGGGTATTGGAAAAGGAGTCGGAAGTGGTATAGCTGGTGGATTTTCAGCAGGTCGTAGAGCATTCTCACATGGAATGAAAGGCGAAGGATTTGGTAAATCACTTTGGATGGGTGAGCAAGAAGCTATGTTTGCTAAATTACAACGTGAAGATTATCAAAGACAAGGTTCTACTTTAGGTGGAAGAGTACAAGCTGATATGGCAAGATACGCAGGTGTTTTAAATAGAGGTCAACTTGAAACATTAAGAGCAAGTCAAATGGATAATGCAATTAAAGCTTCTGATGAGAGAGTAAAATATATGAAATCACAATTAACAAATTTAAAACAAGGAAAATTAGAACCACTTACAGATTTGCAAACTACAACAAAAGCAATTGATGGGTTACTAGAAAATGATGGTAGAGTAAAAGGAGCAAAAGCTGCATGGGATGCTGCCAAAGCAACTGGAGATCCAGTTCGTGCAGAACAAGCTAGATTAGAATATAAGTATACGAAGGGTAAAGTTATGCAAGAAATGACAACTGATCCTAACTCACATATGTCACAACTTGTTCAACAAGCTAATACTAAAATAGAAAAAATAGGAAATCCTAATATTAAAAAAATAGACACAAAGGTGACAGAGGCTTATTCAAAAACAACAGGTGGAGATTATACAAAGACAGCTGATGGCAAATATGTAAAAGTAGAACATGGTAAAGGAAATTATGTTGAACAACAAGTTTCACAATATTCTTCAAGTGGATCAGGAAGTAAAGATTATGTTGTTGGTTCCGATGGCAAGATGGTAAAAGTAGCACCTGGTACAGGTAAATATTCAAAACAAGTTATTACACAATATACAGAAGTAACTGGTGGAAACTACGATAAAGATTCAAGTGGAAATTATGTTAGAGTTAAAGATGGTACAGGTAAATATAGTATTAATGCCACAAGCGGTGTAACTGCAATGGGTGCTATTGATGATCAGATATTGCTTGAAAAGACAATGTTTGAATCTAGTGAAGAATATACAACACTTAATGGAAATATCACATTTGAAGAAAGATTTAAAGAAGCAATCAGTACAGATAATACAACAACATATACTGCTATGGCTATGATGGAACTTCAAAATGAAGAATCAACTGGTAAGAGAGATAGAAGTATACCTATAAGTGCTGAATTCCAAAAAGCATATAAGGAATATGAAGAAGCAAGAAGAGAAAATGATTCTGATAAAGTAGAAGAAGCAATGTCTAAGATGATTGAGGAAGCTAATAAGATTGTTTCAAAAGACAAATATGGTGAATTTAATTATAGTGTTACTCATGATCAGAATTCTTCTGCGAAAATTGATAATGCATCAAGGGGAGTTAAGGCACCACAAAGTGAGGGATGGAAACCTAATCCATATAGGGCAGATCCTAGAAACTATATGGGATATGATAGAAATCATAATGGCCCATGGAATCCAAATGGTCCTGGAAATCAAGGCGGACCTGGGACACCTGGAGGTCCAGGCAATGGAGGACCATTTTGGCCATAAAATTTAGAGAATAAAAGGGAGGCTTAAAATTTATGAATGACAATTTGTTCTTAATACCAGCTAACTCAAAAAAATCAATGTTATTATTTGGATTATTTAATAAGTCTGATTTAATATTATTTGCTGTAGGTATATCAGCAACTCTATTATTACTATTGATATTACCTGTTGAAAATTTATTATTCGCACTTATTGCACTAGGGCCAGGACTTGTATGTAGTTTCTTGGTCTTTCCAATTCCAAATTATCATAATATACTTACATTAATTAAATCAGTAATTGAATTTTATTCAACAAGAAGAACATTTATATGGAAAGGTTGGTGTTGTAGAGATGAAGAAATCAAAAAGTAAATTTACGGAAGATCAAATACCTGTAAAAAATATTTTAAACGGAATGATAGTTTTAGATAGCGATGAAAAAGTTACAGGAGTTAAAATTGAACCAAAAAATATATTTATAATGGAGCAAGAATCTCAAAATGCAATAATTTCAAATTTAAAAGATGTTTATAATCAAATCGATTATGAATTTTGGATAATAGTAGCAGATAGACCTGTAGATATTAATTTATATTTATCCTCACTTCAATTACAATATAATTCCATTTCAGATGTAAAAAGAAGACAATTAATAATAGCTGATATAAATAAAGCTAATATGTTTATGTCAAATAACATTGTTGATACAGAATATTACCTATTATTCAAACATAAGGATAATGAAGTGATTCAAAAAAGAATTAGAAACTTAATAGCTTATTTTGCTAATGCGGGTTTAATAACTAGGCAAACAAGTAATGAAGACTTAAGAATAATACTTGATAATTTCTTAAACGGTGGTCAAACTACTACATTAGGGACGGTGATTTCATAATGGATATAAGACAACAAATTGCTCCAAAAGGTTTAGAATATAGGGCTTCAGACTTTATAATAAGTGATAAATACGCAACAATACTAACAGTAATATCTTATCCAAAGTTTATAAATCCTGGTTTTCTAGCTAATTTAACAAGTTTATCTGGTATTAAAGTAGTTATAAAACATATTCCACTTCCATTTAGTGTAATAAGTAAAATGTTGAATAAAGAAATTGCGGATTTAAAAGTTAGATATCAGCAAGAAAATGATAAAACTTTGCAAGAAAGAATTAGATTAGATTATGAATCACAAGAACAATTTATAACAATGTTAGCGTCTACTCAAGCTAAAATTTATGACTTTCAAATGCATATAATGGTTACAGCAGATTCAGAAGATGATTTAATAGCTAAAAAATTACAAGTTAAAAACTATATTGAAGCTATGGAGATGAGAGCAATACCACTTAGATTTGAACAAGAAAAAGTTCTTAAGTCTATTATTCCTATTTTCCCTGCTCAAGATATTGAAAATAGGGTTGGGACTCCAATCCCTTCGCCAACACTTGCTGCAATGTATCCATTTATATTTGATAGTATAAAAGATCCAGGTTTATCAACATTACTTGGTGTAGATTTTTCAGGTGGAGTAATTTTATTCAATCAATTTTTATATAAAATTAAAAAGGAAAATAATAGAAATAATGCTAATATGATAATACTTGGTACATCAGGTAGTGGTAAAAGTACAGCTGCAAAGCTTATGATAAGAACACATTTAAGAAATAATAATAAAATTGTAGTAATTGACCCTGAAGGCGAACTAGAAGAAATGACTAAAAAATATGATGGAGATTTTATCGACTTAGGTAAAGGTGGAGAATTTGGAATGGTAAATCCACTTGAAGTAGTTGTAGATGCAGATGATGAAGAAATTGCTCAAGGGCTTGGTTATACAGTATTAACAAGAACAATACAAACAATAAAAGCATTTCTTAAATATTATGATCCTAGTATTCAAGAAGATGTAGTAAATATGTTTAGTGAAGTTTTACAAGAAACATATAAAAGATTTAATATTAATTTTAATTCAGATTTTACTAAGTTTAAAAGTACAGATTTCCCAACTTTCTCTGATGTTTACGCAACAATAAGAGGTAGACTTATGTCTATGACTGAAAAGACTCAAGAAAGAAATGTAATGGAAATACTTGAATTAAAAATTAGACCTATAGTAAATGAATTACAATATTACTTTAATGGTCATACAACAATTAGTCCAAAAAGTGATTTCATAGTATTTAATATAAAAGAATTAATGAATGCAGATGTAAATATAAGAAATGCATTATTCTTTAATATATTAAAATATGCATGGGGATTAACACTAGATAGTAGTGTAGATACAGTATTAGCAGTTGATGAAGCACATGTATTATTAGGTGCGAACAATTCATTAGGTGCCGAGTTTTTAGCGCAAATACAAAGACGTGCTAGAAAATATAATACAGGTACAATAATAATTACACAACAACCAAGTGATTTTACAGATCCAGCTGTAATAACACAAGGAAAAGCTATATTTGATAATGCCTCTTATTACTTAGTAATGGGACTTAAAAAACAAGCTGTTGAAGATTTATCTAAATTAATAGATTTAAATGACAATGAAAAAGATAGTATTAAAAGATATTCACAAGGGGAAGCATTATTTGTTTGTGGAAACAGAAGAATGCGTATAAATGTAGTTGTTACAGAAGAAGAATTAGATTCATTTGGACAAGGTGGCGGCTTATAGGAATTATACGGGGTGAGGTAATATGAACGATAAAGATGAAATAATTGAATTTGAAAGTAATGATATAAGTAACCAAAATGGTTCGGCTTTAAATACAAATGGAAATAATGCATCTGAAAGTCAAAAATCATTAGCTAAAGGTGATCAACTAGCAGAATCTGTAGAAGAAAAACTTTTTGAATCTATAAATATTCCCAAACCTATAGCGCATATGGCTACTAAGGTAGATACCGCAAAATCTCATATAAATCCTATAAATCGTTCAGCTAGAAAAAAATTAGGAAAAGCAGTTAATAAAATAGAAGATGATCCAGCTGTTCAAAAATTATCTCAATTGGCTAATAAAAGAGGATTAAATAAAGTAGGTAATTCTTTAAATAAAGGCTCAAATACCCCATCCTCAGGAAACAGTGATGATTCATCTAATGATAAGACAAGTTCATCGAAAAGTGCATTGAGTAATCTTTTTAGTAAGAAATCAGAACAAAATAAATCAGGGCAAACTGAAGAATCAGATGGATCTATATTTAAAAATATAAAAAGTTATTTTAAAAAGCATCCTCAAACTTTAGCCGGTATATTGTTTATGGCTTTTCAAATAATTGGTATCTTTTTTGTGATTTTTGTAATAATTTGCTCTATTATGTATGCTTTTCAAGGAATTGCTAATTTGGTTACAGCAGCAGCTGATTATAAGGTAAGATTTGAGGATGCAGTAGCAAATGGTAAGAGTGGTAAAGGTTTTAAAACTAGTGATGAAGTATATGATACTAACATAGAAGTAATAGGTAATCTATTTTTAGAATATCTAACAGATGCTGAAGAAACAAATGAAAAAACGTTAAAAAAAATAAAATATTATGTTGATGCAGCAGCTTTCTATTCAAATAAAGTAAATTATGAAATAGTTGAAGATCCAAATGTAGATTATGATCTTACATTAAAAAATGAACTTGCTGAGGAAGAAAAAAAATATAATGAACAACTTGCTGAAAAAGAAGATGGAGAAAATGATGATAAACCTTCAGGTATTAATCCGGATTCTAGTATGTTTATAAATGCTGAAATTGCAACAGCAAATGAATTATTAAAAAAATATGATAGAGTAGAAGATGATCCTCATGTATTAATTCCTAATATGATTGCATGTAATTTTGATTATGAAATTGATGCAACCCGTACTTTACACATTAACGATGATTCTTATTATGAAAGCGAAGATATGAAAAAAGGGTATTATTCACCACCACCTGTTATAACAGAAGAAATTAAAGCACAAGAAGGAAAGGCATGTGAAGTAAGTACTGATTGTCCAACTGATTATGATTTTAGTTGTATAGATAATGAAGAATGTGAAGATGAAGAGTCTTGCGAAAAACCAAAAGTATGTCACTATGATCCTAAACCAAAATGTACATTTTCACCAGAAAAGTATAGAGATTATTTAATGTATGGTGATGTTAATTCTGATGGATTAAATAATTTAAAGGGACTGGAAGAAAGTGATCCAGAAAATTATGAAGAACTATATTCTGAAAATCAGGGATATGTAGCTTTTTCTTATATTGAGTGTAAAACGCTTAATTGGTCTTCATTTCAGGCTCAAAGAAAAGAAGAAGAATGTGGATTTAAAGAAGCAACTCAAGCTCAAAAGGCAAATGCTGTAAGAAAAATATCACTTGAAATAGTAGATCAAGCTAAACAATTCTATGAGGCATTAGGCGCAAATGAAAATGAGGATATTACTTCAGGTTCTGCTTCTATATCTGGAATTACTGTAAAAAATTCTGATGGAGAAGTTATTGGAACTTATAGTGTTAATGATTATGTTGCCGCACTCGTTGAACGTGACGCATCAGAATATAGTGATGATGTTAAAAAAGCTTATGCAATATATTTATTATCTAAAATATATTCTAATCCTAATATCGTTGAGTATACAGAAGATGATTTAAATATGGACTTAATATCTTCAGGTTCTAAATCTTTAGTTGATGATGTTTCTGACTTTAGAATAATTAAAAATGATAGAATACAATCATATCCAAATTTCGATTTTTCAGTTGCCTCTAATACAACAGGTACATATAAAGATATATTAAGTGAATTATATGGCTCATCTGGGGAAATAGAAGTAGAAAAACAAGTTTCTAAAGATGGATTAACGTTAGATACACAAACTGGATTTTGGATGAGATTAGGGCCTCCTTCAATTGATAGTGATGAGTATTATAATTCCAATAATGCATCACCAAATTATATAGGTGAATGTGCTTGGTATGCTGCAAATAGGGCGCAGGAAATAACTAGGTCTTTAGGTTTACCAGTATGGTATGGAGCACCAAATGGAGGTAGCTTTTGCCAAACTGCTGCTGCAAAAATGTATAAAACTTGTTCTGGAAAAAATTGTACTCCAAAGCAAGGTGCAATTATTTCTTGGAATATATCATGGGAGCCGGCTGGTCATGTTGCTATTATTGAAAAAGTAGAACCAGATGGGTCAATATGGATAAGTCATGCATCAGTAGGTAAAGGTGGCTATGCAAAAAAGAATGGATATGCTTATTCTGAAATGTGGAATCAATTTAGTGCTAACCGTGTTTCAAGACGTGAAAATTGCACAGGTTTTGGTAATACGGGATGTATGGAGTCTATGAAAGTCGGTTCTAAAGAAAAATTGGAAAAACTTAGTAGTGGATATTCTCTTAATTGTTATATATATCTTACAGAACCTAAATAGGAGGAAAAATGAAAAAGTTTTTAATAGTTTTATCATTATTATTATTTACTGGATGTACTGCTGAATATAATATAAATATTAATGATAGTATTAAAGAAAGTATAATTTTAAATAATATTCCTATTGATTTATATTCTGATTATAATAAAAGGACCTTTTTAGCTTTTCAATCAGATATTAAGAATATACCAGATTATGCAACACAAGAGGATTATAAAAAATTTGAATTATATAATATAGAGGATACATCTAAGGGTAATATAAAGTCTTTAAAATTAATGTATGATTTTAATTTAGAAAATTTTAATGATTCAGGTGCTGTAAATACTTGTTATGATACAGTTAATATATTAACTAATGATAATGTTGTAACTATATCTACTACTAATAATTTTAATTGTTTTAATTATTATGATGAATTGGATAGTATTAAAATAAATATAACAACTGATTATAAAGTTATTCAAACAAATTCGGATAAAAAAAGTGGTAAAACATATACTTGGGAAATAGACAAAATAAGTGCGAAAAATAAACCTATTATATTTGTATATAATCAAGATGAAAAAGTATTTTCGCTATTTGATTATTTAAAAAATAATATTACTTTGACAATATTTATTTCAGCATTTATATTAGTTACTGCAGTAACTATTATTATATTAAGAATAAGATCTAATAGAGTTAATAAAATTTAACTAGAAAATCATTAAAATATGTGTTAATATATAATCTACTAATGGAGGTACATTATGAAATTAAAAATAAGAGTTGAAGCAAAAGATTTAAAAATATTTTTACTATTTAGTATAGTTGCTTTGTATATAGTAGCTATAATAGTTTTAAATATTTCATCATTTGCAAATGAAGGAACATTTCATGGATTTAATCCGTTACCAGCATTTCAAACTGAGTATTTATTAGCAACAATACTTGGATATATTGGAATTATGGTAATAATAATTACAGGCGTTTCTTCTAAGATATTTGAAAGAGATAAAGGTGTTGGTATTTCAACAGAAAAGAAAAAGGAATCTGGATATGCTAGATGGCTAACTGATAAAGAAATGAAAAAAGAATTAAAAATGGTATCTCCTCTATCACAAGTATCTGAATATGCGGGAATTCCTCTTATAAATAATGGTAAAGAGTTATGGGTAGATGATGGAGAATATCATAACTTGATTTTAGGATCAACTGGTTCTGGAAAAACAGAAATGCTTGTTCAACCAATGGTTAAAATTTTAGCTAAGCGCGGAGAATCAATGATTATAACTGATCCTAAAGGAGAAATATATGAAAGAAATGCCGTTGAATTAAAAGAAAAAGGATATAATATTGTATTACTTAATTTTCGTGATCCACAAAAGGGGAATTCATGGAATCCATTATCTTTACCATATTCTCTTTATAAACAAGGAAATCCTGATAAAGCTAGTGAATTATTAGATGATTTAGCACTTAATATACTATATGATGAAAAGTCACAATCTCAAGATCCCTTTTGGGAGAAGACTTCTGCAGATTATTTTTCTGGACTTTCTTTAGGGTTATTTGAAGATGCTAAAGAAGAGGAAATAAACTTAAATAGTATAAATTTAATGACAACAGTAGGAGAGGAAAAAATTGCACCAAATGGAACATATATTAAGGAATATTTTTCTTATAAGGATCCTGCAAGTCCTGCATATATAAATGCATCTTCTACTATTATGGCACCAAATGAAACAAAGGGAAGTATATTATCTGTATTTAAGCAAAAAATAAAACTATTTTCATCAAAAGAAAATTTATCTGAAATGTTATCTAAAAGTGACTTTAATATGAAGGATATTGGTACTAAGAAAACTGCTGTTTTTTTAGTAATTCAAGATGAAAAGAAGACATATCATCCATTAGTAACTATATTTATTAAACAGTGTTATGAAACTTTAATAGATGTTGCTCAAGAATGTGGTGGAAAGCTTCCTTTTAGAACGAATTTTATTCTTGATGAGTTTGCCAATATGCCACCACTTAAGGATGTAACAACAATGGTAACAGCAGCACGTAGTCGTAAAATAAGATTTAGTTTTATAATTCAAAACTTTGCACAGTTAACTCAAGTATATGGAAAAGAAAATGGAGATACTATAAAAGGAAACTGTGGAAATATAATTTATTTAATTAGTAGTGAACTTGCTGCTTTAGAAGAAATAAGTAAAATGTGTGGGGAAGTGAAGTCTAAAGATAAAGATAAAACTGCTTCTACACCACTTGTAACAGTAAGTGATTTACAAAGATTAAAACAATGGACTATAATAGTTTTAAGAACTAGAATGATGCCTTTTAGAACTACTTTAACACCAAATTTTAAGATGAAATGGGAAAAGGATTATCCAACAGCAACTTACCCATTAAGAGAAAAACAACCTATACAATTATTTGATATAAAGAAGTTTGTTCAAGATAAAAAGAATGAAAAAATTGATAAAATGATGCAAGGAATGGATCAAAAACCATTCATGCCACCTTTTATGGAACCGAAACTTCCAGGAATGGATTTTAATCAAAAAAAGCCTTCTCTTAATATTGATGATTTAGTAAAGAAAATAGATGCTAAAATAGCTGAAATTGAGGAACAAGAAAAGTTAGAAAAAGAAAAATTACAAAAAGGAACTATTAGATCAAAATCTTCTGTTATAGAACAGTTTGATGATCCAATTGAAAGAGATATAGATGTTAGTAAATCAAATAATGAAATAACTGATGATCAGTTTTTCGATGATTTCTTTAATGATGAATAAAGCTTGGACTTTTGTTTATAGCTTTTTTTTATTAACAATTATTAATTTTGTTAGTAATATAAAAAAGACTTTACAAGTCTTTCAATATTTAATTGTTAATTTCTTCTAGCATTTGTTCTTTAATTTTATCTATATCGGTAAAGAATAGATTGTTACCATGATTTTTCATAGATATTAAGTATTTAAAATTAGTTAATATTTCATCTTTTAAACTATCTATAACTTTTAAGGGTTTCCCATCAACAATATGTGGATGATCTATATATTTTTCTAAAGTAGGAAAAGCATTTTGAATTAGAATCACTTGCTTTTTACCTCCAATTGCCTCAATTAATATTGATTTACAATCACCATATTTTTTAATTTTTTTATCTATAATTGGCTGATATTTTGAAATTTTACTACTTAATGGTATGAACCATAAAATATCTTTATCTTTGATAGTAAAATAAGTAGGTCTAGCATGTCCATTTTCATGATTTATCATAAGACTTTTGTTATTAATCTTGTCGAAAAATTCATCCTTAATATGGTAAATATAACCAGTTTTTATTTTCATTTTATCAACTCCCAATAAAATTGTATTAGAGATAAAAAGAAAACTCTATCAGTTGATAGAAGTTTCCAACATTTACAACCAGAATATTTTATATCCCGCACCATCTGGGAGCGGTTAACATTTCGCGTCTGGAATAATTTATAGCCCGCACCATCCAGGAGCGGTTAACATTTACATAATAATGCATTTATTTCAAATGCATTATTAATATACTATATTTTATCCAAAAAGTCAATTATTTCAGATAAAAATAGTTTGTGTAAGATAATTTTAAATTAATCTTACTTTATTAGTATATTCAAAAAAATATGAATAATGAGAGCAAAATAAATTTAAGTCTTTTCTTTATATTAAAAGTTATTTCGGTAAAGAGAAATAACTTTTAATATTTAAATATTATTTATAAGCAACTTTTTCTATAACATCAGATCCATTTGCATTATTAACTATATCTATTAATATATTTACTATGAATGGTAATATAAATAATACTACACAAGCTATTAATCTTTTTACAAAACTTGATTTAGCTTTACTTACTTGTTCTTCATTTCCTGCTGCTGTTGCTTTTATAAAATCTAACATTCCTAGAACTATCATTAATATTATTCCAACTATTCTTATGAGATTTAATGCCCAATCTATTATTTCTTGTGTTTTATCATCTATTAATTTTCCACTAAAATTAGTTGTAGTATTGGTATTATTTTCGGTACTAGAATTTGGTCCTTGTTTTATAGCACAAGTTCCAACTAAACTTTTGTATTCATCATATACTATATCTGCATCCTTAGTACTATATGTAGAAGGTAATTTACTTTTTAGTTCCCTATATTTATCTAATTGGTTATTACTAGAATGCATATTTTTTCCAAAGTAATTAGTTCTATTACAATCACTATTATAAGTTTCATTCCATTTTCCACTTTTATATTTTTCAATATATGATTTCATAACGTTAACTTGCTGTTTAAATAATGTTTCTTTATTTTCATCTGGTGTTATTCCATCTTCCAAAAAACCTACATATCCATTTTTTTCGAATATATCCATAGTGTTTTTGATTTCTTTATTAGAAAATATGAAAGCTGCTTTTTTATTATTAGAACTTTTAGGACTTGCTCCTGCATATACAAAGTTAGGACATTTATTATTTGTTCCTATTTCACTTTGTACTTGAGCTATAGTCATTCCACCATTTTCACTTCCAATAATATCAAAATACGGTTCATTACTTATGTTAACTAATTTACCAATTGCACTTACAGAATGATAAGCGCAATCTGAAGATGAATCACAAATTGTGGTAGGACTCATGTTAATAATATATATATAATCATCTTTGTTATAATCTCCAACCTTCGTTTTCATTTTAAATATTGAAAAATTCCAATTTGAAGCAGCACCTTGTGTTCCAGTATTATTGTATAACCCTTTTGCACAAATTTCTTCAGAATTAGCAAGAATTTTCGGTAGTTCAGCTTTAACAATACTATCAGCAGAGACATTACTAATAAATACTGTCAAAAAAAATGTTGTGATAAAAAAATATACTATTCTCTTTTTCATAAAATTTACCTTCTTTAATTTATATATTTTATTGTTTTTAATATTCTAAATTTAAATATATCTTAGAACAATATGTTCTATGATATTTTTTTTAATAATTTATATATTTTTTAATTATATTTACACTATTTTTAATATATTTTTGTTTATTTTATAATAAAACATGTTATAATTTATATAGGAGTTATCATAGAACATATTGTTCTATGATAACTTTGATGGTTCTTATCAAAAGTATAAATATAATTATTAGATACATTAATTTAAAAATAAATTTTTATATCTATTTAATTAATTAGGAGGACGTAAAAAAATATATGAAAAAATTAAAATATTTTATATTTACAATAGCATTATTGCTAATAGGAAGTGTATTTGGTTGCAATGAAGTAAAAGCAGAAGTAAAGAGATGTTTTTATAAATCTTCTCTTGGAAATGGGACATATGCTGGTAATGTTGCAGTAGCAACACTTGATATTGATACAGAAAAAAAATCAGCTGATATTTCTATTTCAATTTCATATGATAATGGAAATTCATTATACTGTGGTGGTAGTGAATACACAGGTAATAATGGTGATTGTAGTAAAACATATAAGGCTACAATTGATTTAAAAAATACAAATGAATGCCCTAGTACACTTTATTATCATCATCTTAGTTTGAATGATGAAAGGAAATACGAAATAAGATATGATATATGTCCAAATACATGGAATACTAATTCTACACCACCTAATAATAATGGTAATTGCTTATATACTTGGAATGGTCAAACTGATTCTTATTATAACACGGAAAAATTTACTATAACTTCTCAATCATATGTTAATGAATCAATCTGCATATATAAATGGGATTCCAGTAATACTAAGTTAGTTAAAGATTCAAATGGTTCAATATCAGTAACATTAAAAGCAGAAGGTCCTGTATTTAATGCTTGGCCAGGATGCGATGGTCAAACAAATAATCCTAATGATATTTTTTCAAATTCTACATGTCCACAGCAAATTTATTGTAACACATCTAATAATTGTAAAAATCCAGGTTGGTCATTAACATCATGTGATAAAACAAATCAAAGTACCGAAAATAATGCAAATACTGAAACTAATTTTAGTGGAAAATTAATAGATGATAAAACACAAGAAATAATAGATTGGGCATTAAATCTCATAAGAATAGTTGGAATAATATTAATGATAGTTCTAGGAATGTTAGATTTTATAAAAGCAACAGCAGCAGGAAATGAAGAACAAGTAAGTAAAGCTAAATCAAGTTTTGTAAAAAGGTTAATAGCTTGCGTAATATTATTTATATTACCATTCATAGTAAATTTATTAATAGATATAGTTAATGATGCAAATGGATCTAATGTTATAGAAAAAGTTGCTTATAAATAATATTTAAAAAAGGGTTTTAATGAAATCATTTCATTGAACCCTTTTTAAAATTATCTAAATATTTTTATTTTTTATGTATTATTTCATAAGTTTTTGCTTTTTTATCTAAAGTTTTAACCATATCTGTATTACTTATAAAATAAATTTTAACTAAATCATTTAAAGACTCTTTAATAAGTTTATTAAAAAAATCATCAAAACCCGAAACTATTAATATATCACTTTTTACTTCATCTCTAATTTTATTTATATTAGTTTTATAACTTATAAAATTTATATTAAAACCATATATTTGTGATAATACATTAATTAATATAGAAGTAATATTTGTGTCTGAATTAGACATTATACAATCGATTTTATATCCTTTTAGATCTTGATTTGGTAAAATGCTTAATATTTTTTCACATATATTTTCAATTTCAAGTTTATTAAATTTCATATTATTTCTATTTATTTTTGATATATTTTCTATAAGTTTGTTTTTTTGAATCTGCTTTATTTCAGTATTATTTTCTTCCATATTATTTTACCCTCTTTAAATAATATTTTACATGTTTAATTATAATAAATTTTTTATAAAATTGCAAAGTATCAAAAATTATCTCTAAGTTAACTTTTTTTCTTTAATTATAATATTTACCATTTAAAATATGAATGAAGGAGGTTATATGATTTTAGAAAAGAAAAATATTAAGATAGTTAATGATATTATAGACGTATGGATTAATTCTAAATCTCAAATTAAGGTTCAATCTTATCAAAGATATGAAAGGTTAATTACTGTACATATTGAGAAAACAATGGGTAAATATAAATTAAAGAAGTTAACAGGAATAGATATAAAAAAATATTTTAATGAATTAGAGTTAAAAAAAGTTTCTACATCTGTTCAAAAAACAATTTTTTATATTTTACATTCTTCATTACAAATAGCAATGGAAAAAAGGCTTTGTAATCCAATTAATTTTAAAGAAGTTAATTTTAAATATAAGCAGATAGAAATTAATATTTTAAGCAAAAAAGAACAGATAAGATTAGAATATGAACTAATGAAGAACGATAATATTAGAAAGATATGTTTATTACTTACACTTTATACTGGTTTAAGAATAGGAGAACTTAGTGGCTTAAAATGGAGTGATATAGATTTTTTAGATCAGTGCTTATACGTGAAAAGAACAGTTAGTAGAATAAAATATAGTAATGGAATTATAAAAACAAAATTAGTAGTTGGAACACCTAAGAGTAATACCTCTAGTAGATGTATTCCAATACCAAAATTTTTAATAGAATTGTTAAAAAAATATAGAAGTCACCCTAATTATTTTATATTATCTAATTCTACTAATATATATGATCCAAGACTTATGGAATATTTTTATGTTAGAATTATGAAAAAATGTGGTATTAAATATACTAATTTTCATACCATGAGACATACTTTTGCGACTCGTTCAATAGAATCAGGAATGGATATTAAAGCATTAAGTGAAATATTAGGTCATTCATCTGTTCAAATAACTCTAAAAATTTATGTTCATCCTACAAAGGAATATAAAAGAAAATCTTTAGAAAATTTAGTTAAATTCATGTCTATAAAAAAATAATAGTTACCATAAATGGTAAAATAGAATGTAGGATTCTATAAATAAAAAAGTTCCTACATTTTTATTTACTAGTTACAATTGTTAATTTAAGGAGTTTAAAAATCAGTTCAATCTATCAATATTATAAGAAGTGATTATAACTTCTATCTTGATTCTAGTATAAAAAAACTTATAAGCTTTAAAAGGTCACCAGTTCTAGAGAATTAACATTGTACACTATTTAAAATAAATTTTAAGTTTAACTTTTTTATGGATGTAGTAAACTAAGTGTGGGAATAATATATAAATATCTAGTTTAAAGATTTTTTAACTTGCAAAAACCATGTTTTTTCTGTATACTTATCTATAATAGGTGAGTTAGGTGAGTATATGAATAAACGGGGCTTTACATTAGTAGAATTACTCGCAATAATAGTAGTATTAGCAATTATCGCTCTTATTACAATTCCGGTATTTACTAATATTATAGAAAATTCTAACAAGAGTGCATTTTTAAGATCAGTAGATGGATATGTTAGGGCAATACAAACAGAACATTTAACAGAATTTTTATATGGAGAAAACACTAAAGATTTTGTAATAATAAAAGGTCATGTAAATGGTAAATCTTTAGTAACAAATGATAGAGAAATATATAGTGGGATATTAAATTTTAATTCAATGGGAGGATATTTTTTAATACTTACTAATGGAAAATATTGTGCTTATAAAAACTATAGCGATAAAAAACCAGAAATAGTAGATAATATATATTGTGAAATTGATTTAACTGAAGGAATATACGAACCTATAATAGAAGTACAAGAGGAAAATGTACTAACAGAAAATAAAGATATAACAGTTAATTTTATAAATAATACAAATACAAATCAGTATTGTATAGGAGAATATACAACAGATATGACTATAGTAAATTGTGATGACTGGGTAACAGTAAATGACAGCATGGCAAACTTTAATATTAGTGAAAAATCAACTATATATGCTAAAGTATTTAATGATGAAAAGGAATACTTAGTATCTAAATCTATCACTAATATAGGAGAGGTTGTTGTCGATAAAACACCAACAATAGATAGTTTAACATTATCTGCAGGAGATGATTATATAACTGTAACTGTTACAGCAAGTGCATATAAGGATAATGAAATTGCAAAATATTATTATAGTATTAATGGTGAAGATTATATTGAAAGTGGTAATGCGTATTATACTTTTGAAAACTTAGAAAAAGATGTTGAATATGAAATAAAAGTATATGTAGAAGATGATGAGGAACGTATTTCAGATATAAGTAGTAGTTCATTGATAATTTCAGATGAAGAAAAAATACCTACAATATCTCTTACTACAACAAGTGAAGAAAATGCTATAACGGTAACAACAACCGCAACAGCATATAATGGAGCAACAATAGAAAAATATTACTATAAAATAGATGATGGGGAATATATAGAAAGTAATCTTATATATCACACATTTGATGATTTAGAACCAATAGTAGATCATAAAATAACAGTATATGTAAAAGATAGTAATAGTTTAGAATCAAAAGAAGAAGAAATAAGTACGAAAACAACTTTTGTAGATAAGACACCAATAATAGAAAGTTTAACATTATCTGCAGGAGATGATTATATAAGTGCGACTGTTTCTGCTAAGGCATATAAAGATAATGAAATCGTAAAATATTATTATAGTATTAATGATGAAGATTATATTGAAAAAACTGAATTATATCACATTTTTGAAAACTTAGAAAAAGATGTTGAATATGAAATAAGAGTATATGTAGAAGATAATGAAGGAAATATATCTGAAGTAAAAAATAATAAAATAACAATAGAAATAGAATCAGAAGAAAAAAATCCAACAATTACATCTTTAACAACAACAAGTGGAGAAGATATAGTAATAGCGTTAGTTAGTGCGAAGGCATATGGTGGTAGTAAAATAGTAAATTATTACTATGAAATAGATGAAGAAGGATATGAACAAAGTACAGAAAAATATTATCAATTTAAAGGTTTGGAACCATTTGTTGAACATATAATAAATGTATATGTAGAAGATAGTGAAGGAAGAATATCAGAAGTTTCTAGTATAATAGTAACTACAGTGCCTCAACAGGATCCACCAGTGATTGAATCATTAACAACAACAAGTGGAGAAACTAGTATAACAGTAACTGTATCAGCAACAGCATATAAAAATGCATCTATAACAAATTATTATTACAGTATAAATGGTGAAGAATATATAGAGAGTACAAAAAATTATTATAATTTTGAAGACTTGAAACCAAATAAAGATTATTTATTTAGAGTATATGTAAAAGATAGTAACGATTCTGTTTCAGAAATAAGAAGTATAAAAGCAATAACAAATGCGGATGTACCATATTTAACAATAGTGGTAAATAATGAGGGATATGAATATAATAATGAATTATGGTATCCATATGGAACTTCAATAACATTAAATTTCGCACCAGATATGAAAGATTCAACTGGATATTATCAAAATGTAAATGAAAGCAGTAAAACTGAGAGTATTTGGGTATCAAATGGTACAGCTAACAAAAAAAATATAACATTAAATGAATCATATACATATAGAATAAAACTTGTAAATAAAGATGGTACAGAAAGTAGTATAGTAGAAGAAAAAATAAATATTATGCCAAAAACAACAGGATCAATACAACAAAATTATTTTAAATACAATATGGGAGGAATATATCCTGTATATATTCCAATTAAAACTAATACAACAGGGACACTTTATGGAACAGATTATTATGGAAGAAATCACCAAATAACAAAATCAGCTGCGCATATGGGATTAATAAGTTATAGTGGAAGTTATACAACAGAAGAAAAGTTATTATATGTAAAATTAATACCATGTCCAGAAGGTGGATATATAAAAAGTACAAGAAATGGAAAAACAACAAGTAAAAGTAGTTGTAGCAGTAGTTATAATGGATATGTATTTGTAACAGAAGACGGAACAGAAATTATAGGTCCAAAAATAACAGGACTTACAACGTCTGAAACTGAAGAAGATATATCAGTTACTGTGACAACAGAAGCATATAATGGAGCAACAATAGAAAAATATTATTATCAAATTGATAAAGAAGAAATAATAGAGAGTACAGAACCATATTATACATTTGGAAATGTAGTTCAAAATGTAGTACACAAAATAACGGTATATGTAAAAGATAATAATGGTGCGGTTTCAGAAATAAAAAGTATAACAGCAGTAACTAGTAATGATATTCCGCTTCCAGTAATAACATTAAATCAAACTGGATATGAATATAATGGAGAGTTATGGTATCCATCAGGGACAAAGGTAACAATAACATATCAAGAAGATATGACAAACTTGAAAGGATACTATCAAACTGTAAATGCAAGTAGTAATGAAATAAGTAGATGGACTGCAGCAACAAGTTCTTCATATACTACAGCATTAACAGAAAGTATGATATATAAAGTTCAAATAAAAGATAGTGCAGGAAGAGAAGGAAATATAGTAGAAGAAAAAATAAATATAATGCCAAGCCCAACAGGTACAATAAAAGCAAATTACTTTAAATATAATATGGAAGGCATATATCCAGTATATATTCCAAATGAAACTAATACAACAGGAACACTTTATGGAACAGATTATTATAGAGATAGTAATATAGCAAAAGCTGCAACACATATGGGATTAATGAGTTATAGTGGAAGTTATACAACAGAGGAAAAACTACTATATATAAAATTAGTACCGTGTCCAAGTGTTGGATATATAAAAAGTACAAGAAATGGAAAAACAACAAGTAATAGTAGCTGCGGTAATGGTAATAATGGATATGTATTTGTAACAGAAGACGGAACAGAAATTATAGGTCCAAAAATAACAGGACTTACAACGTCTGAAACTGAAGAAGATATATCAGTTACTGTGACAACAGAAGCATATAATGGAGCAACAATAGAAAAATATTATTATCAAATAGATAATGAAGAAATAAAAGAAAGTACAGATTTATATTATACATTTGAAAATGCAGTTCAAAATGTAGTACATACAATACATGTATATGTAAAAGATAGTAATGGCGCAGTTTCAGAAATAAAGAGTATAACAGCAGTAACTAGTAATGATATTCCACTTCCAGTAATAACAATAAATGGAACTGGATATGAATATAATAGTGAATTATGGTATCCATATGGAACAAAAATAACAATAGAATATCAAGCTGATATGACAAACTTGAAGGGGTACTATCAAACTATAAATGCAAGTAGTGATGAAGAGGGAAAATGGAATTCAACAACAAGTTCTTCATATACTGTAACGTTAAATGAAAGTATGATATATAGAGCTCAAATAAAAGATAGTGCAGGAAGAGAAGGAAATATAGTAGAAGAAAAAATAAATATAATGCCAAGCCCAACAGGTACAATAAAAGCAAATTACTTTAAATATAATATGGAAGGCATATATCCAGTATATATTCCAAGTGGAACTAGTACAACAGCAACGATTTATGGAACAGATTATTATAGAGATAATAGTTCTATATCATCAACAGCAGTACATATGGGATTAATGAATTCTGTTAGTTCAGAAACAACAGAATCAAAATTACTATATATAAAATTAGTACCATGCCCAGAGGGTGGATATGTAAAAAGTACAAAGAACGGAAAAACATCAAGCTCAACTAGTTGTGGTAGTACTAATGCATATGTTTTTGCAAAAAAAGATGGAACAGAAATAATCGCACCAAAAATAACAGGTCTTACAACAACAGAATATGAAGATGATATAACGGTTTCTGTAACAACAGAAGAATATAATGGAGAGGTAATAGAAAGGTATTATTATCAAATAGATAATGGAGAAGTAATAGAAAGTGTGATTCCATATTATACATTTGAAAATCTTGCCCCATATGTAATACATACAATAAATGTATATGTAAAAGATAGTAATGGTTCTATATCAGAAATAGCAACTATAACATCAAAAACAGAAAGAGAAATGGCGATTCCTATAATAACAATAAATGGAACCGGATATGAATATAATAATGAATTATGGTATCCATATGGAACAAAAATAACAATAGAATATCAAGCTGATATGACAAGTATAAAAGGATACTATCAAACTCAAAATGTAAGTAGTGGTGAAGAGGGAAAATGGAATTCAACAACAAGTTCTTCATATACTGCAACGTTAAATGAAAGTATGATATATAGAGCAAAAATAATAGATAGTGCAGAAAGAGAAGGAAATGTAGTAGAAGAAAAAATAAATATAATGCCAAGTCCAACAGGGACAATAAAGGATAACTACTATACATATAATATGGAAGGTATATATCCAGTATATGTTCCAAGTGGAACTAGTACAACAGCAACGATTTATGGAACAGATTATTATAGAGATAGTAGTTCTATATCAGCAACAGCAGTAAATATGGGATTAATGAGCGCTGTTAGTGGAAAAACAACAGAATCAAAACTACTATATATAAAATTAAAACCATGTCCAAGTAGTGGATATGTAAAAAGTACAAGGAACGGAAAAACATCAACTGCAACTAGTTGTGGTAGTACTAATGCATATGTTTTTGTAACTAAGGATGGAAAAGAAATGATAGGTCCAAAGGTAACAGGACTTTCAACAACAAAATATAGTGATGATATAGCAGTAACAACAACCGCAACAGCATATAATGGAGCAACAATAGAAAAGTATTATTATCAACTAGATAAAGGGGAAGTAGTAGAAAGTACAGAGCAACATTATACATTTAAAAAAGTAATATTAGATGAGGAACACACAATAAATGTATATGTAAGAGATAGTAATGGTGTAGTTTCAGAAATAAGTAGTACAACAGCAACTATTAACTCTACTGTTCCATATTTATCAATAAGAATTAATGATAAAGGATATGAATATAATGGAGAGTTATGGTATCCATCAGGAACAACAATTACTTTAAATTATTCATCAAGTATGACAAATTTAAAAGGATATTATCAAACTGTAAATGTAAGTAGTAGTAAAGAAAGTTCATGGAGCTCAACAACAAGTTCGACCAAAACTGTAACATTGACTGAATCTATGATTTATAGAATAAAAATTGTAAATAGTAATGGCACAGAAAGTAATATAGTAGAAGAAAAAATAAACATTATGCCAAAAGAAAATTCATCAACTAGTTCTGTTCCATCAAATTATTATACATATAATATGGGAGGAATATATCCAGTATATATATCTGGAGGTGTAAGTTTTGGAACAAATGTAGGGGTACATGGAAAAGATTATTATAGTAAGAATTCAAATATATCAAGAGCAGCTGCTCATGTAGGATTAATAAGTTATGAAGGTTCAACTATAAAAGAATCAAAATTAGTATATATAAAATTAATATCATGTCCAGAAGGGGGCTATATAAAAAGTACAAGAAATGGTATATCAGCAACTGCAACTAGTTGTAGTAGTAGTTCTAATGCATTTGTATTTGTAACAGAAGATGGGACAGAAATACTTGGCCCAACAATAACAAGTCTTACAACGACAGAGTATGATGAAAGTATAACAGTTACTACGACAACTGAAAGTTATAATGGTCAGAAAGTTTCAAAATATTACTATCAAATAGATGATGAAGAGATAAAAGAAAGTGAAAAATCATATTATACTTTTGAAAATGTAACACCTTATGAAACACATACAATAAATGTATATGTAAAAAATGGTGATGGTACAGTATCAGAAATAATGAGTGTTACAGCAATAACAGAAAAAGAAATACCAATTCCAGAAATAACAATAAGTGGAACTGGATATGAATATAATGGAGAATTATGGTATCCATCAGGAACGAAGATAGCAATAACATATCAAGCAAATATGATAAACTTAAAGGGATATCATCAAACTGTAAATGTAAGTAGTGGTAAAGAAAATTCATGGACTTCAACAACGAGTTCAAAGTATACTACAACATTAACAGAAAGTATGATATATAGAGCTAAAATAATAGATAATGCTTCAAATGAAAGTGATATGGTAGAAAAGAAAATAAATATTATGCCAAAGGTAAATACATCAAATAGTCCTATTCCAACAAATTATTATACATATAATATGGGAGGAATATATCCAGTATATATTGCAGGAGGTTCAAGTTTTGGAACAAATGTATCAGTACACGGTACAGATTATTATAATAAAGATTCAAATATATCAAAATCTGCTGCACATGCAGGATTAATAAGGTATAGTGGATCAAAATTAGAAGAATCAAAATTACTATATATAAAATTAATACCAACTCCAACTAATGGATATACAGCAAGTACAAGGAATGGAATAACATCAACTATATCTAGTTCTACTAATGCTTCTAATGGATTTATATTTGTAACGGAAAATGGAACAGAAATAATAGGTCCAAAAATAATAGCTCTTACAAAAACAGAAAAAGAAAATAGTATAGCGGTAGCAGTAACAACAGAAACTCATAATAATCAAGAAATTTCTAAATACTATTACCAAATGGATAATGGACAAATAATGGAAAGTGAAATTCCGTATTATGTATTTGAAGATGCAACATCATATGTGTCACATACAATAAATGTATATGTAAAAACTAATGATGGTACGGTATCTGCAATAAGTTCAATAACAACAAAAACAACAAAAGAAGTACCAACTCCAGAAATAACAATAGATGGGGTCGGATATGAATACAATGGAGAATTATGGTATCCATATGGAACAAAAATAACAGTAACTTATCAAACAAATATGGCGAACTTAAAAGGATATTATCAAAATATAAATGTAAGTAGTGGTAAAGAAAGTTCATGGAGTTCAACATCAAGTAGTTCATATACAACAACTTTAAGTCAAAGTATGATATATAAAGCAAAAATAGCAGATAGTATGGGAAGAGAAAGTAATATAGTAGAAGAAAAGATAAATATAATGCCAAAGATAAATGCAACAACAAATTCTATTCCAACAAATTATTATACATATAATATGGGAGGAATATATCCGGTATATATAGCAGCAAATTCAAACTTTGGATCAACTGTAGCAGTACAAGGAACGGATTATTATAGCAGTAATACAAATATATCAAGAGCAGCCGCTCATATGGGATTAATAAGCTATGAAGGTTCAACAATAAAAGAATCAAAATTACTATATATAAAATTAATGCCAAAGCCAAGTAGTGGATATATAGCAAGTACAAGAAATGGAATAACATCTGGTTCAAATGGTAATTCTAATGGATTTATATTTGTAACAGAAACAGGACAACAAATAACAGGAAAAGAATTATAATAGAAGGAGAAAAAAATGAAGAAATTAATAGTATTAATGATGATACCTGCAATCTGTCTAACAATGACAGGTTGCGGATGTGATAATAAAGAAAAAAATGAAACAAATACACAAACAGAAGAAAATGGAGAAAAAGTAAATAATAGTGAAGAATTAAATAAGGATAAAACATTTAATGGCTATAAGATAAGTGGAATTAGTTTAAAAACAGAAAATGGTTCTAATATTTTAACAGCAACAATAGAAAACGTATCAGGATCGAATACAGAAGCAGGAGTATATAATATAGTTTTTGTAGATAAAAGCGGTAAAGAAATATCAAAGATAGCATTATTTATAAATGCCCTAAAACCAAATGAAACAGTAGAAATAAAATCTTCAATAAATTTAGATGTTATAGATTCTTATGATTTAAAACTAGAAAAAGCTTAAAATAATATAAAATAAACAGTAATTAATTTTATAAAAAAGCTGTTAAAATAAATACAGCTTTTTTTGTTAATAAAATTTTTTTACTTAAATATCTGTAAATAGTATTTTTGACATATTCATCACCATCTTTCTTATATTTTATCATTTATGCACATAAAAACCTATAAGGTTTCTCTTTTTTAAAGTCAACCTTATAGGTTACATTTTATTTTACTTGTTCTTTTATTTTATTCTATTGTAGGATTTTGTATAGGAGTATCTGGGATTCCATTATCTGGTCCTGAAATAATCGGATCTGTAACTATATTAATAGTTGTTTGAACACCATCACTCATGTTATCCTTAAAAATAGTGTATCCAGTCTTAATTACATATGTTGTAGTTGAATTTATTGGTAAAGTTACAGTATTTTCATTAGTAGAAGTCAGGTATATTAGATTTCCACTACTATCTTTAGAATATACATAATAAACAATAGTACCAATATTTTGTGCATTATATGATAATCTTGAATTAACATAATTGTTATTATATTTTTCATTTTCGAATAGAGAATCAGCAAGTGATTGAATCCATTCTTGATTAATAGCATCAGGAGTATTGATAGGAGTCCAACTTAAGGTAACATTATTTCCATTAACACTAGATGTTACATTAGTTACATTGTTTAATTTAGAATATCTTGTAGATACTTCAGTTGGCTCAGTTCCAACTTTAAATAATTCAGTTACTTTCATAGTCTCTGGAGTGTACTCGCTAGGAAGCATAGCTGGATTTGTTTCTTTTTCAACAGTAACTTTTACTACACTATCTGGCATTGTAAATGTTTTAGTATCCTTATTAGAAGTCATTCCATTTATTATTGCTTTAAATAATCTTATGTTTTGACCTGAACCTAATTTATTAGTATATTGTGAATTTATATAGTCATATCCATACCATAAAGCTATAGAATAATCTGGCGTAACACCTGCTGTCCAGATATCTTTAACAGAACCACTTTTTAATTTATATTGCTTTTTTATTGCAGGTGGATAATCTGTAGTTCCTGTTTTTATTCCAAAGGTTACTCCGTTTGATTTAGAAGTACCTGCCCAATATTCAGCACCTGTAACAAGTAAACTAGATACCATATATGCTGTATCTTCACCCATAACCTTAACTGGCGCTGGGTTTACAGTAATTTCTTCATTTGTTTCTCTATATATTATCTTTGTTACAGAATGAGGTTCAATGTAATATCCTCCATTAGAAAATGCTTGATAAGCACCTGCAACCGTAAGAGGTGATTCACCTGTATAACCTCCTATTGAGTGTGTTTCATAAAGAGTACCACTAGATGTATCTGGGCTAAGTCCAAGTGATGTTGTAAATTTAATAATATCATTTTTATCTAATGACTGGAATGCTTTTAATGCAGGAATATTTCTAGATAATTTTAGGGAATCTCTCATTGTAAGTAATCCTCTATATCCTCCATCACTGTTACTTACATTACCACCTCCTGTGTAAGAGTGTGGTTCATCTGCAAATAATTGATATGTTGACCAATTGTTATATTCAATTCCAGGACCATAATCAAATAATGGTTTAGATGTAGAACCTATTTGGTTTTTAATCATAGTAGCATAATTAAATGTACTAACACCATTTCTATTTCTACCTGTACCAATGGCAACAATTTCTCCTGTTTCTGATTTAATTACAACTGCTCCAGATTGAACAACATCATTTTCCCATTTGTAATTTTCGCCTGAGAATATTTTATTAACATGTTCTTGTTTATTTCTATCCATTGTAGTGTATATTAACATAGGAGTTGAATATGGATTTAAGCCAGTTCTATTTTTTACTTCAGCAACAACGGTATCTATAAATCCTTGATATTGACTAGAGGATGTCGTAGATGGTCTAAGCATTTCTTTAACAGTTATTTTAGCAGCAATTTCTTTTTCTTCGTGTGTTATATATCCATGTCTTTCCATTAAATATAATACTCTTTGTCTTCTTGTTTCTGTTTTTTCTGGATTTTTATATGGATCATATTCATCAGGAGATTGATATAACCCAGCAAGCATAGCCGCTTCTGCTATATTAATCTCTGAAACTGGTTTATTAAAGTATGTTAAACTTGCTTGTTGAACTCCCCATGCACCTGATCCCATATAATATGAGTTTACATAAAACTCTAGTATTTTCTCTTTTGTGTATACTTCTTCTATTTCAAATACTGATAAGTAAATATCGGTAAATTTTCTTTTAATTCCAGCGAATCCACTAGATTCAGTACTTGTAAATGCATTTTTAGATACTTGCATAGTAATAGTAGAAGCTCCACCACCACCTTGACCAAGCACTTGAGATATAGATGCCTTTAAAAACCTTGCTGCATCAAATCCTCTATGTTGAAAAAATCTTGAATCTTCTGTTGCAACTATTGCATCAATTAAAATCTGTGGTAGATCATCATATTCAACTTCTTCTCTTTTTTGAGCACCTAGTTTTGCAATGATTTCACCATCTTTATCATATAGAATAGTTGATTCTTTATTTAGTAACTTATCTGGGTCAAATGTTCCTTTAGCTTCTTTAGCAATTATTGACATAAATATTATACCAGCAATTATACTAGCAATTATCATAAATAATATTACTATTAAAATTATTTTTAAGGCTTTTTTTATCTTCTTTTTATTATACTTTCTTTTCTTTCCAAAAAAACTAGGAAGAATAAATAATATTATGTCTATAATACCTACTATTAGTAGTGTTTTAATAATACCAAGTGAAAGTATTCCAAATATAATGCAAAGTATATTTATTACTATAGCAGCTATTGTATAAAGCTTACTATTGACAAATTTTTTGAATTTTTTCATAACTAATCTCCTTTAAAATAAATTTTATTTAATACTTCTATATAATCTACTCTGGGACAGTATTTATCTTTTATTATATGACCGTATTTTTCAAAATAACTTATTGGTATTGATTTACGTGTATTATCCTTTAAAAAGTTTAATAAATTGTCTATTGATAATAAAAATGTTTTATTTTGCTTTGTAAATCTAACTATTAGGAACGCTATCGCACCATGTTTATAAACTCTTTCTAGATGCAGAATTTGGTGTTTATGTATATTATTAATAGGGAAACTCTGATTATGTGTTTCTTTTGCTTCAAAATCTATATATTTTCCTCTATATATACCATTATAATCTGTAGTTGAAGGTGTAGAAAATCTTGCATCAGTTATTACAGCATTATATCTACTTTTATAATCAACTTTATGTATAGTAATTGGTGTAGGTTTTTTATATATAACTGCTATATCATTTATTAAGTAGTAATTATTTGTTTCATTTAACTCTGCTTCCAGATTCATTCCTCTATTTGCATAGTTGATATTATTATGATTTTTAGGTTTACTTCCACTTGGATAAAGCATAAAACTCACCATAATAATTATACTATAAAATGTGATTTTTTTACAACTTTTATTTTTGTATTTAAAAAGTTAAATAAATTATTGACACCATACATATGTTCATATATAATGAGGGTGGATAAATTTGAAAAAGTCAGATGTTTTCCCTTTTATCTATTTTATAGTAGAAGGGTGGTGGTTCATTATGACAAAAAGAGAATACTCTCTATTTATTATAATACTGCTATTATTCTTTATAGTAATTACAATGCTATTTAAATAATAAAAACATCTGATTTCAACTAATGTTGATTTCAGATGCTATTCCATATGGGGATTACATCTGATTCGTACTTCAAATGTATCCTTTTTTTATTTTATGAGATTTCTCTCATCTATATACATGTTATCATAAAGTTAAAT
>JAMPDH010000020.1 GCA_023665725.1 Clostridium sp.
TTATTAGCTTATATAATATTTGGGAAAAATATAAATAAAGAAAGTGAAAATAATAATGCAAATACAGGAAATAATACAAGTGATGTAGTAACACTTGATATTAATAGTAGTGAAATTCAAGAGTTAACAAAATTTGTAAGAAATATGAATTCAAATTATGATTGGTATATTGATGAAATGTTAAATGCATTTAATATAGAAAATTCTAATCATGATGATAATAAGATGGGATTTGTAGCTTATTATTTAGAACTAAATGAATATAAAGATAAAAAAACTATAAACAATGATATGCATAATCTTTATATTAAAGAAAAAGATATGGAAAATAAATTTAGAGAAATATTTGGACCTGATGTAGTTTATACTAATAGAACATTTAAAGAAGATAATTGTAATATAACAAGTGAATATAATTCTAAAACAAAACAATATTCCGGATGTTATAATTGTTGTAGTTTTTTTGGTGGAGATTATAGAATTTTTTTTGAACTATATAATGCAGAACAAAAAGATGATGAAATATATACATACTGGCATTTATATGAAGGTAATTATTTTGATAGATATGATGGTAATAGTAATAGCATTATGGAAGGGTATAAGGATTATACTTTGTCACCATTAAATAATTCAGAACTTAAAGAAGAGTTTACTTGTACAACTTGTAATGAAAGCAATATATCATTATTTTTAGAGGAAGATTTTGAAAATATAAATTATTTAATAAATAAAATAAAATCAAGAGGTAAAATTGATACATATAAAATAACATATAAAAAACAAAGTGATGGAAAATATTATGTATATAGTGGGGAATGGATGTAACCATTCTTTTTTTTGTAAAAAGAAAAAAACTATAAGAAGTTTTTAATTTAATTCACTTTTTATTTTATCAGTATTTTTAAAATTAAGCTTTGCTATATCATTCAATTTATTAAATCCATATTTTTTAGCAAGTTCAATTCCTTGATTAGTTACTAAATCACTTGAGCCTTTTATTAAATCACAATCAACAGTTTTACTCAAATTTTCAAACTCTTTAATAAATATATATCTGCTTATAATTGATGCACATGCAACACTTAAACATTTATCTTCTGCTTTTGTAGTAAAAGTAATGTTCTTAACAATATTATTAGATTCATTTAAATATTTAAAATATGTATTTGGTAAACAAAATTGATCAACAACTATATAATCATATATAAAGCCTTTATTTTTTAATTTCATTAAAACCTTATTATGCATTATAGCTTTAATTTTATTTAAATTTAAATCTTCATTATATTTTTCATTGTATTCTTTATTTGAAATAATAACGCTTTCATATGGAATTACTTTAATAATTTGTGGTACTATTTCTAATATTTTTTCATCAGTTAATTTTTTTGAATCTTTAACACCTAATTTTTCTAAAAATGGAATATTTTCCTTAGAAACATAAGTAGAGGTTACAACAATTGGACCAAAATAATCACCAGTTCCAACTTCATCAGAACCAATTGAATTACAGTTATATATTTTTACATCTATAAATTTATCTTTATCCTTTTTTTTATCTTCACTATTTTTAATATCTATGTTTTTATTTGGATTTAAATGTTTTTCGATATCTCTCCACATATTTGCATCAATATCAGCACTCACACCTTGAAAAACTGCCTTACCTGATTCATATAAAGTTACAACAGTGTCTTCACTATCAGCTTGAAAAATAGCATATTGTGGAGTTTTAATTCTTTTTTTATCTTCAAAATATTCTATCATTTTTTTCTTAGTATTTTCACTTACTTTTAAAGTTATAGTCATATTAATACCTCCATAAATTTATTTTATCATAATTTTGTTAAAAAAATTAAATTACTTTCTTTTTTATTAAATTTATAATATAATTAAAATGGAGGTAGTGTATGGTAGATATATGTATTATAATTATAATAATATTTGGAGCATTATTAGGATTTAAAAGAGGTTTTACTAAATCTATAGTAAAAGCAGTAGGATTTATATTTGCAGTAGTATTTGCATTTTTATTTAAAAATGGGTTAGCATCCTTCTTTTATGATAAATTACCATTTTTTAATTTTGATGGAATATTCAAGGGAATGACAGTACTTAATATAGCTCTTTACGAGTTAATAGCATTCCTAAGTTTGCTTGCAATTTTTATGCTTTTAGTAAAGGTTTTATTACTTGTAACTAGTATTTTTGAGCGTATTTTATCTGCAACAATAATTTTAGGGATACCATCTAAAATAGGTGGCGCGATAGTGGGGGCAATACAAAACTACATATTGGTATTTATAATACTTTATATAATAACACTTCCAATGTTTAGTATAGAATTTATAAATGAGTCAAAACTAAAAAATGGAATATTAAATAATACTCCAATACTTAGTGGATTTGCTGAAAAAACAGTATCAGTTATGGATGAATTTATCGAAATTAAAGATAACTATAATTCAAGTACATCTTCAGATGAATTTAATTTAGATACACTTGATTTATTCTTAAAATATGATGTAATAACAGTAGAATCAGCTGATAAATTAGTACAAAAAGGTAAAATAAAAGCAGAAAACGAAGAAAGTTTAATAGAAATATTAAATAAATATAGGGTGAATTATGTTAGCGAATGATAATAATTTTAAAGAATTAATTAATAAAGACTTTGTTCTTGTAGATTTTTTTGCTACTTGGTGTGGTCCATGTAAAATGTTATCTCCTATAATAGATGAATTAGATAATATTGATGTAGTAAAAGTAGATATTGATAATTGTGAGAATACTTGTAAGGAATATGGAGTTATGAGTGTTCCAACTCTTATGATATTTAAAAAAGGAGAGCTAGTATCTAAAAAAATAGGTTATATGCCAAAAGAAGTTATAGTAGATTGGTTAGATGAAAATAAAAAATTGTAATTTATAAAGTTACAATTTTTTTGTTGAAAAATCTTTAATTTACTAATTAAATTATGCATGGTATAATTATTATTAGATTATTAAAAAAATATTATGATTTGAAAATAACTTTTTTTGACAAAAAAATTTAATTTAAATGATAAAATAAAAGTGGTGATTAGATGAAGAAATATTATCTATTTGAAATAAGACACGAATTCTATAAAGTATATAAAAAAAATTCGTATGCATTATTTAAAACTTTAGAAAATCTTCATAAATTAAAAAAAGAGGATTTATCATATGGTATTTCCATATTTAATCAAATTTGTTTAAGAGTGAATAAAAAAGATATATGTAGTGGGTTTAATGAATATATTAGAATTAACAATGATAAATTTTTGATTAATGAACATCAAGAAGAATCAGTTGTTACAGTTAAAAACTCATGTATACTTTATACAACAAATGTTACTTTACCACCATCTATGGCCATAATATATCCTAAATATAAATATATATTTGTAGTAGATTTTAAAAACAAGGAATATTTTTGGTTAGAGGAACATATAGGTTTAAAAAATAAATATATGGTAATTTAAGTATTGTAAAATTTGTCTATTTTATGTAAAATAGTTTTAGGAGGAAAAATATGGAATTATTTTTAGATATATTAAAAATTGTAATAGGTTTAATTGTAGGAGGAGTAATAGGATTTATAATTGCACGTAATTATATGAAAAAGTATTTAAAGAAAAATCCGCCAATTAATGAACAAATGATAAAAGCAATGATGACTCAAATGGGAAGAACACCGAGTCAAAAACAGGTAAACCAAATGATGAAATCAATGTCAAAATATATGGATTAATTATTATTTTTTGTAAAAAAACTTATAAAAATTTAAAAAATATGGTATACTTAGTAAGTCAGACCCAGCCTATGTGCGTAAAATAAGACATTATTTTATGCATATTTTTTTGCCCTATTTTAGGTATGAGTCATGATTAAATGTTTAAGGAGGAAGTTAAAAATGAATGAAGAAAGTAATAAATATTTAGGAAGTGAAAAGGTTTCAAAATTATTATTTAAATTTTCAATTCCTTGTATTTTGTCATTACTTATTAGTTCTTTATATAATATTGTGGATCAAATATTTATAGGGAATAGTGAAATAGGTTATTTAGGAAATGCTGCAACTAGTATTGTATTTCCAATAACTATTATTTCTGTTGCATTTGCGTGGTGTTTTGGAGATGGATCAGCAGCATTTTTATCACTTTGCCAAGGAAGACGTGATACAAAGGATGCACATATTGCAATTGGAAATAGTATTTTAATCAACTTTATTATAAGTCTTATATTTGTTTTATTGGGATTTATATTTATGGATAATTTATTATACTTATTTGGTGCGAGTGAGACTTCGCTTCCACTTGCACAAGAATATTTTAGAATTATACTAATATTTATACCTGTATATATGTTAGCAAATGGAATGAATGCAATTATACGTGCGGATGGAAGCCCAGCATTTTCAATGATTTCAACTTTAGCAGGTGCGATTATTAACATTATTTTAGATCCAATATTTATATTTGTTTTAAAATTTGGAATTAGCGGTGCTGCATGGGCAACAATTATTGGACAGTGTGTATCACTTATAATTTCTATAATATATTTTACAAGAACTAAAACATTTAAATTATCATTAACTAGTTTTAAAATTAATTTTAAAATATTTAGTAATGTTATTAAACTAGGAATATCAACCTTTATTACACAAATGAGCATAGTAATAATTTCACTTGCTTGTAATATTATGTTAGCGCGTTTTGGAGCAATGTCTAAATATACTGCTGATATTCCAATAGCAGTAATGGGAATTTGCATGAAAGTATTTACAATTGTAATAAATATTGTTGTAGGTATTATATTAGGTGGTCAACCAATACTTGGATATAATTATGGCGCTAAAAAGTTTGATAGAGTAAAAGAAGTATTTAGAATAATTTTGGTATTAACAATAGTTGTTGGAGTAGTATCTACTATTTTATTTGAATTGTTCCCAGAATTTATAATAGGCATATTTGGAACTAATAATAGTCCTGAGTATATAGAATTTGCAGTTTTAACATTTAGAATATTTTTATCTTTAATTGTATGTACTTGTACTATTAAGATGACTAGTATATTTTTTCAAGCAGTTGGAAATCCAATAAAGGCAACTATTATTTCTTTAGTTCGTGATATAGTTTGTTTTGTACCTTTAGTACTAGTATTTCCACATTTCATGGGAGTAGTTGGAATTTTATGGGCGGCTCCTATTGCAGATTTAATAGGTATAATAGTATGTATTATTTTAATTACTATTTTCTTTAAAAATTTAGGAACTGAAAAATTGAAAACTAAGGATAGTAATGAAATGTTTAAAATATTAGATAGCAAAGATGGAGTAATTATTACTATTAGTAGAACGCATGGGACTAAGGGAAAATATATAGGAGAACAATTAGCTAAAAAACTTGATATTCCATATTATTATAAAGAATTAACTGCAATTGTTGCAGAAGAGAGCGGTTTGGATAAAGAATTTATTTCTAAAATTGATCAAAAAACTAATATTTTACATGATTTATATTTAAGTACTACCCCTGTAAAATATGCAATAGAAGCTCAGGAAAAGGTAATTAAAGATATAGCAAGTCGTGGTTCTTGTGTAATAGTAGGTAGAGCAGCCGACTATGTTTTAAGAGATAATCCAAAATTAGTTAGAATATTTATTTATGCAAACGATGAATATCGCATTAATAGTGTAATGGAAATGTATGGGGATACTTTAGCTCAAGCTAAGAAAAATATTGTAAAAACAGATAAAAATAGGGCAAGTTATTATAATATTATTTCAAATCGTATATTTGGTGAAAATAAAAACTATGATTTATGTATAGATTCTTCAATCGGAGTAGAAAAAACAGTTAATATAATTTATGATTATATTAAAAATATTAATAATTAAAAAAGTTTTGACAAAGTAAAAGGCATATGTTAATATATTTTTTGCTTAAAGGGAGGAAAATATGTTAAATGATAATAATATAATTTTATCTTTGCAATTACTTAGAGAAAAACTTAAGGAAGAAAGTTATAAAATAAGAGAAGAACTTTATATACAAAATTTAATAAAACTATATGAATTAGGATATATAGATTCTAATAAATTTGAGGAAGAATTATATAATAGTAGTTATGCTTGTTTATTAAATCAAAATAAAAATTCTGAATCTATAATTAAAGGACATGTTAAATAATCAATATTGAAAAAATATTGATTATTTTTTGTTATAAAGAAAAAGAGTAGGATGCTCTTTTAAAAAAAATTAATATTTAATTTTTTACATGTTAGGAGTGGCAGCGCCATTACTATAGTTATATGTTGTATCAATGCCATCAACTTTACAACCAGTTAAAACTACTTTACCATTATTATTTAATGTTTGTTTACGACAAGTGACTTTTGAATTATTTACTTTTATATCAGAAAATTGTGTTGTTGTATCAGTCATTAATGCCGTATAGTATTTGGTTTCAAGTGTTTTCCCATATTCTTCTACGATTATAGCCCCCTTACGTTCATTTGCATTTTTATAGATAGAAATAATGGTAATAATAATAGTAATAACTCCAATTACAGAAATAACTATTATAAATATTATTAACCAAGGATTGGTTTTCTTTTTCTTGTTTTTATTTATATTATTAGAATTCATTTTATTTTCACATTCACTACAAAATTCATAATTTTCTTTTATTTCTTTACCACATTTAGTACAAAATTTTCCCATTTTTAAACCTCATTTCTTACATTTATACTACATACTATATATTTAACTAAAAGTTTTCTATACCTTCATCTCCTCATCTTTTTCTATTTTTATAATAGCATAACCCCCCCGAGTCAATATTTTGCCAATAAATTTTTATCTATTTTTGATATTTTATTAAAGTAAAAAAAGGATTTAAAAAAATTATGTTGTATATAAGTAGTGAGGAGGTGAAAAATATGAAAGATTTTTTTGATAAATATAAAGTTTATATAATAATTGCAATACTTCTTATAGTAGGGGTAATTACATATTTTGTTATAACTAATTTTTTAGAAAAAAACAATACAAATGATATGGTAGGTAATACAAAGGAAGTTATAGAAGAAATTAAAGAGGATAAAATAAAAGAAGAATTAATAGTTAATACTATAAAAGTTGATATTAAAGGATCTGTTAAAAACCCTGGAGTTTATGAACTTGAACTTGGTAAAAGAGTAATAGATTTAATAAATATGGCAGGAGGACTTACTAAAAGTGCCGATACAACACTTATAAATTTAAGTAAAATATTATCTGATGAAATGATAGTTAAAATATATACTAAAGATGAAGTTAAAGCAATTAAAAAAGGAAATGGAGAAACAGTTATAAAATATATAGAAACAGAGTGTACTTGTCCTGATATTAAAAATGATGCTTGTATAACTAATAAAAATAATATTACAAGTAGCGAGAATAGTAAAAATGAAAATTTGACAAGTAATAAAATATCTATAAATACCGCAACACTTGATCAACTTACATCTTTACCAAGTATTGGTAGTGCGAAAGCAGAGAATATAATAGAATATAGAAATAGTAATGGGATTTTTAAAACCATAGAAGATATTAAAAATGTAAGTGGAATAGGGGAATCCTTATTTGAAAAAATTAAAGATTACATTACTATTTAAGATATTTTTAATATTTGTAGTCTTTATAAGATTTATATATTGCTTTAAAAATATTGATAATACTAAAAATATAGAAAATGAATTTATTTGTACAATACAAGATATAAGTACTAATGGGAATACTCTTACTTTAGAGGTTATGGCTAATCAAAAATTAGTAGTTAAATATTATGTAAATGAATCTGATTATGAAAATATTATATCTTTAAAAGTAGGAGATATTATTAAGGTAAGTGGAGAAATATCTATTCCTAATAAAAATACTAATTTTAATCTTTTTAATTATAAAAATTATTTATTAAGTAAAAATATACATTATATTTGTATAGCAAATAAAATTACATTTTTAAAAAGTTCTGATAATATTTTATATAATTTAAAAAATGGTTTAATAAATTATATAGATAAGTTTAAATCACATGAGTACCTGCACTCATTTATATTAGGTGAAAATGATTTAATAGATGAAGATGTTATTAACTCTTATAGGCAAAATGGAATAAGTCATTTATTTGCTGTATCTGGTATGCATGTAACCTTAGTTTCAGGTATTTTACTTTTTATTATAAATAAATTTATTAAAAATAAAAAGATAAATTATATAATGGTTTCTATAGTTTTATTTGTATATGTTTTTATAACTAATTTTCAAGTATCTATAGTAAGAGCATTTTTACTTTTTTCAAGTATAAATATTTCCAAATCATTTAATATAAAGATTAAAAATATTGATATATTATTATTTATATTATGTATTTTATTAATATATAATCCGTTTTATATATATAATATTGGCTTTTTATTTAGCTTTATAATATCTATTACTTTAATTTTATCTAGTAAATATATAAATAGTTATAAATCTTATTTTTCCAAACTATTTATAACTTCTTTAATATCTTATTTAATAAGTATTCCAATACTTGTAAATAATTTCTTTGAAATTAATTTATTAACTCCTTTTTTAAACTTATTATTTGTACCACTTGTATCTATAATTATATTTCCACTTTCTATAATTTGTTTGATATTTCCAATATTGGATAATTTATTACATTTTTTAATAAACATAATGGAAAATATTTCCTTATTTTTAAATAACTTTAATTTTTTAAAAATAATTTTATCTCATATTAATATTATAGGTATAATTATTTATTATTTAATTATAATTTTTGTAATATATAAAATTTTATTTAGAAAGTATCAATATATATTTTTAATTTTTATTTTAGTTTTTATCCATTCTAATATTAATTATTTAAATTCATATTCAAAATTAACTATGTTAGATGTAGGACAAGGTGATTCTATTTTAATTGAACTTCCACATAATAAAGGTAATATATTGATAGATACTGGTGGTAAAGTAAATTTTAATAGTAAATATTTATTTCCTAAAAAAGATTATTCTCTAGCGATTGATACTATAATTCCATATTTAAAATCAAGTGGCGTTAAGAAGATAGATTATTTAGTTATTAGTCATGGGGATTATGATCATATGGGAGAGGCAATTAACCTAGTTAATAATTTTAAAGTAGAAAAAGTAATATTTAACTGTGGATCATACAACAATTTAGAAAATGAATTAATCAAAGTACTAGATAATAAAAAGATCGAACATTATAGTTGTATTAACGAATTGAATATAGATAATAATAAGTTATATTTTCTAAATATAAAAGAATATGCTAATGAGAATGATAATAGTAGTGTTGTTTATACTGAGTTAAATAATTATAAATTTTTATTCATGGGAGATGCTGGCAAGGAAAAAGAAAAAGATATTTTAGAAAAATATAAAATAAACAATATTGATATTTTAAAGGTTGGACATCATGGAAGTAAAACAAGTAGTTGCAAAGAGTTTGTAAATGATATTAGTCCTAAATATTCAATAATTAGTGTTGGTGAAAATAATCGATATGGTCATCCAAATAAGGAAACATTAGAAAATCTAGGAGATAGTAAAATTTATAGAACAGACATAGATGGAAGTATTATGTTTAAAATTAAGAAAAATAAATTAGAAATTGAAACATGCACATCATAGGAAGGTGTAAGATATGAATTATTATAATAAGATAAAAAATGAGTTAGTAAATAATGAGATAAATAGAAAAGTTAAGGATTATTCAATTAATAAGTGCGAGTTAAATACATATTATAATGTAGGCAAAATTCTTAGTGAGGATGGTAAACATTATGGTGAAGAAATAATAAAAGAATATTCTATAAAACTAACAAAGGAGTTAGGAAAAGGATATAGTACTTCTAATTTGAAAAGAATGAGGCAGTTTTATTATGTGATTGAAAAAGGTGTAGCAATGCCACACCAATTAAGTTGGTCACATATAATATCATTATTACCAATTAATGATATTAGTAAAATTAATTATTATATAGATATTTCGTTAAAACAAAATCTATCGTACAGGGAACTTAGAAATAAAATAAGCAATAACGAATATGAAAGACTTGATATGAATACTAAAAGTAAATTAATTAAACATAGGCAATCAAGTATAGTAGATTTTGTAAAGAATCCTATATTAATAAAAAACAGTTATAATTATGAAAATATATCAGAAAGAGTATTACAAAAATTAATATTAGAAAATATTTCATCATTTTTGGAAGAATTAGGAGAAGGTTTCACATTTATAAAAAATGAATACAAAATTAAGGTAGGTGATAGATACAACTATATTGATTTATTATTATTTAATGTAGAATATAATTGTTATGTTGTTATCGAACTTAAAGTAACTGAATTAAAAAAAGAACATATTGGTCAAATACAAGTTTATATGAATTATATTGATAAAAATTTAAAGAAATTTAATCAAAGCAAAACTATTGAAATTATAATTTGTAAACAAGATAATAAATATGTTATAAAATATTGCTCTGATGATAGAATTATATCTAGAGAATATGAGTTAGTATGACATAATAAGTAATAAATTTCATTACAAGAATACAAAGATTATTTAGTTAAAAGGTATATGATGAGTATTTAGAAAGTATTATTTATATTACTTATTCCTTTGCAAATAAAATTTTAGAAACTACATGTGATAATAATTTACGTTTTTTAAAAATTTATTTACAAGATAAAATGATAGAAAACTTTATTCTATAGTAAGTGAAATTTCTTCATTTACTTATATATTCAATGTAAAAAGGAAATAATTGATATTGTTAGACAAAAAATAAAAAATAATTATTTAAAATAATGATTTAATAATCTATACAAAATTTAATAATATGAATATATTATCAATGTATGTTATAAAAAATTATATTATCTATGAATATAATTTATAAAATATGGATATATTAAGAATAGATTATATAAAATATGTTTACTGGTACGCTAATCGCATTTAGCGTTTATATATAGATTAGAGAGCTAAATAATATTAAGCTCTCTTTGTTATAATTTTAGTAAAAATGTATTGTAAAAAAAAAATAATTATGATACAATTATAACGTTATTGAAATGGCGATGTAGCTCAGCTGGCTAGAGCACCCGGTTCATACCCGGTAGGTCGAGAGTTCAAATCTCCCCGTCGCTACCAGATTTAAGAATAACTCGAACTTTTCGAGTATAAGCAAAGCGCACTTGATAAAAGTGCGTTTTTATGTTATAATGAATATGTTAAGGGAACTTGCATAAAATAAAAAGGGAATACTTAACATCGCAAAGTTGAGTACTCACCAAATTGGTTTGCACTTAATCTTGTCAGATTGAGTGCGTTTTCTTTTTATAATTCATTATCATTTAAAAAATAGAAAAATAATTTAAGATAGAAAGTTATTGTACCTTCTCTCTTATGGTATCAAGTTAACATGAAATGGCTTCAAAAAGTTAGAAAATAATTTATAATAAAAATACATTTTCTAGCTAAAAGGAGTCATTTTTTAATTCTATTATCATAACAATAAGAAGAAATAAAATAACAGAAATTAATTTAAGGATTTTAAAAAAAATTCTATTTTTATTTATAATAACCTCCTATCTAAAAAAATTTAAGAGTAGATAACAACTACTATGTTCCCTTTATAAATAATATCAAATAAGTATCGTTAAAACTATATTTATGATGTTTAAATAATTTTATTAATAAATATATAAATTCATATTTACAGATAGCATATTAAAGTGATATAATAACATAAGTTATATAACAAATGTTATAAAAAAGGAGGGAACTAATGCCACCAATTAAAAAAGTACAAAGAGCGGATATTATAGAAGCATCACTTAAAATATTAAAAACTGAGGATATATCAAGTATAAATGCAAGAAGAATCGCTAAAGAATTAAATTGTTCAGTTCAACCAATATTTTATAATTTTAAAAATATGCAAGATTTAAAGAATGAAGTTTTTAAGAGAATATATAGTATTTATGAAACCTATATGATAGATGGTTCTAAACAAGAGCAAGCATATAAAGGAATGGGTATTGCATATATAAATTTTGCAAGAAATTATCCTAATTATTTTAAGTTAATATTTATGAGTGAAACAAATTTAACATCTAATAATTATATTGACAATGATAATGACATCATCGAAAAAGGAATGCAATTTACCGGATTTGACTTTGAAAAGCAAAAAGGTTTCCATTTAAAGGTATGGATATTTACACATGGACTCGCAACTTTAATTTCTACAAATACAGTAAAATTTAGTGAAAAAGAGGTAGAAAAATTACTGCAAGAATCAGTATATGAAATGTTAATGGGTATAAAGAAAGGAAAAATTTATGAGTAATATAATTGAAATTAAAAATTTAACAAAAGAATATAAAAATGTAAAAGCGGTAGATAATTTATCATTTACAGTAAAGAATAAGGAAATATTAGGATTACTTGGTCCTAATGGTAGTGGTAAATCTACAACTATAAACTGTATTTTATCACTTTTAAATATAAAGGATGGAACAATTAAAATAAATGGATATGAAATGAATCCGAGTGCATATGACTTAAAAAGACAAATTGGAGTTGTGCTTCAAGAAGTCGCAGTATTTGAAGAGTTGACAGTATATGATAATATCGATTATTTTTGTGGACTTTATATAACTGATAAAATTACTAGAAAAAAATATATAGAAGATGCTTTAGAACTGGTAGGTTTACAAAATTATAAAAAATTTTATCCAAAACAATTATCAGGAGGTTTACTTAGAAGGCTTAATATTGCTTGCGGTATAGCGCATAAACCAAAAATAATATTTTTAGATGAACCAACCGTAGCAGTAGATCCACAAAGTAGAAACAATATATTAGACGGAATAAAAAAATTAAGAGATAATGGCGCTACTATTATTTATACAACACACTATATGGAAGAGGTAGAAATACTTTGTGATAGAATTATTGTTTTGGATAAGGGAAAACTTATTGCCGAAGGAACTCCAGATAGTTTAAAAAGCTTAACAAATATAGAGGAAAAAATAAGAGTAGAAGTAGGTAATATAAATGACGAGTTAGTAGATAAAATAAAAAAATTTAAAACAGTTGATAGTGTAGCATTTAATGAAGGTACATTATTAATTACATATAAGAAAGGCAAAAATAATTTAGGAGAACTTATAGATTTTTTAAATCAAAATAAAGTAACATATGATAAGATTTTTTCTGAAAGACCAACACTAAATGATGTATTTTTATATCTTACTGGTAAGGAACTAAGAGATTAATGTTTTTTCATAATTTTAAATATTCATTAAAAATCTTATTTAAAAATAAAATGTTAATATTTTGGACTTTTGCCTTTCCTATTTTACTCGCACTTTTTTTCAATATGGCATTTTCTGGTATTGAAAAGGGTGAGGTTTTAGATATAATTGATATAGCAGTTATTAATAATCAAATATTTGAAAATGATGAAACATTCAAAGAAGCATTTAATACATTAAGTAGTGATACAGAAAATAAAATTTTCAATATTTCATATGTGGATTTAGATGAGGCTTTAGAAATGTTAAATGAAAATAAAATAACTGGATATGTAGAATTAAAAGATGAAAATGTAAATATAATGGTAAAATCTACTGGAATAAATGAGACTATATTAAGATATGTAGTTGAAGAAATTAGTAGTAATAAAAAAATCGTAAGTGATTTGGCTTTACAAGAAATAGAAAAATATGGTAACTCTAATATAGATTATGCTAAGATATATTCTTCTATAAATGAACTTGTAAATAGTAATACAGTTAATTTAAACAATGTATCCAATAAAAATCTAAGTTACACAATGGTAGAATATTATTCTTTAATTGCGATGTCATGTTTATATGGTGGATTATTATCAATGTTTATAATAAATTATAAACTTGCTAATATGAATAGTGTGGGGAAAAGAACCGCTATTTCTCCAATACATAAGGGTAAAATGTTACTTGGAAGTTTACTTGCAAGCTATATTACACAGCTAATTGGAATTTCTTTGTTATTCATATTTACAGTGATTTTTTTACATGTTGATTATGGAAGCAATTTATCACTTATTATATTACTTACTTGTTGTGGATCTTTTGCTGGTTTAACTATGGGAGTACTAATTGCTACTGTATTTAAAACTAATGAAAATGCTAAAACCGGAATACTTATTGCTATAACTATGTCTTGTTCATTTTTATCTGGTATGATGGGTGTTGGAATGAAATATGTTATTGATAAAAATGTACCAATAATAAATATAATAAATCCTGCTAATATGATTACGGATGGTCTTTATTCATTGTATTATTATGATACATTAGATAGGTATATTTTTAATATAGTAAGTTTAATTATATTTTCTATTATTTTAACAATTATATCTTATGTTCAATTAAGGAGAGAAAAGTATGACAGTATTTAAGACTTTTTGGAATATAGTAAATAAATATAAATTTACTATAATAATATATACTTCTTGTTTAATTGTATTTGCTGCAATAAATATGCAATCTAGTGATACTCAAATTGATTTTACGGATTCTTTACCAAGTGTTTATATAGTTAATAATGATACTGATAATAAGGTTACGAATAATCTTGTCAAATATATAGAAGAAAATAGTGATATCGTAGATTTAAAAAATGATGAAAAATCAATTAATGATGCAATATTTTATAGAGATGCTCATTATGTAATTTATATTCCAAAAAATTATGGAAGTGATATAATGAACGGGTTAAATCCTACTATAGATATTAAGTCTTCTGGAACATATCAATCAAGCTTAGCTGAAATGTTATTAACAAGATATATTAAAATTCAAAATATTTATAAATCTAAAATTGATAATGAAGAGGAATTAATTAACTCTATTAATAATAACATTATTAAAACAGCAAACATAGAAATAGCTTCTAAATTGGATATTAATAAAACATCAAATATGGCATTTTTCTTTAATTTTGCAAGTTATAGTAATATGGCAATTATAATATTTATAATATGCTTAGTTTTAGCAAGTTTTAAAGAAATAAATATTAGTAAAAGAATAATTATAAGTAGTATGGATTATAAAAAGCATAATAGAAATTTATTGATTTCAAGTTTTACCTTTGGAATTATTATTTGGATTTTACTTTTTATTTTATCAATTATATTTTTAGGAACAGAAGTATTTACTCCTCATGGAATAATTTATTTAATCAATTTATTTATATTTACGTTTTGTTCTTTAACTTTAGCGATTCTTATAAGCACTATTGTTAAAAATAAGAATGCGGTTAATGGCATTGTAAATGTTGTAGCGCTAGGATCAGCATTTTTGTGTGGAGCATTTGTACCAGCAGAATTTATACCAGAAAGTGTTTTAAATATTGCGCACATTTTACCTATGTATTGGTATATAAACTCTAATGATTTATTAAAAACTATTGAAGTTTTAAATATAAATACATTAAGTCCTATTATAATAAATTCTATTGTTTTAATCAGTTTTTCAATACTATTTATTATTATAAATAATGTTATTTCAAAACATAAAAGAACTATTGCTTAAATTTATATAAAGAGTATTTTAACTGTATTTTGATTAAATAGTTGAGTAGTGTGTTTTGACAATAATTAAATTTTGTGTTAGAATATCACAAGCTATTTAAAGGGGAAAATATAATGAATATAGAAGAAATAAATGACAATTTAAAAAAAATTGATATTAAAATTGGAACACTATGTATTAGTAGGAATATAAGTGCATTTTTTTCAACTACTTTTATGTTAACTGGTGGAATTGGCTTATGTGAAGTGATTGAAAATGTAAATTTATGTACAACTACGGAAACTGCAATTTCTACTTTAGGATTAGGAGTATCTATCTCGGTTTTATGCTATAAACAAAAACAAATAAATGAATTATTAAATGAAAGAAGTAGAACAAAACAAAAGAAATTAAGTTTAAAAAAGATTAAATAATATTATGAATAAAAAGGGGGTAATAATATTATGAATAAATTAGAAAATATATTAGAAAAACAAGAAAAACTAAATAGTGCACTTGCTAAAAATTTTAAATCTAATTGTATTAATAATTTTAGACTTACAAGTTTAGGTAATTCTATAGCGTCAGGTTATTCTTTAATAAGAACAATTAAACCTTTGCTTTTAAGAAATGAAACATTAGAAATAATAATGAATAAAAATGAAATTAAAGTAGATATCCATCATTTTGCACGTGCGCAGTCTAATAATGATGAGCAAATATTTTCTTGGGTTACTCAAAATATAAAAGAGTCTGAAATTCACAGGCTAAATAGGAGCGATTATAATGTTTCAGGTGAATTTTGTATGCAATGTCCAGGAATTACAAATAAGGAACTAGAAGAATATTATCCTCTTTATATGGAAAATGACTTAGGACTTCAAGATTGTATATTAGAGGATAATAAAGATATGGCAAACATTGTAGTTTATAATGGATTAACAGGCTCATTTCTTGATAATATAACAAGACACGGAAAGCTTAACCATAAATTAGCATATGGTATTAATAGAGATGCTACTAGTTTAGAGGCAACGTTAAAGTTTATTCAAGCTAATAATAGAAATAATTTAAGTAATACACAAGTTTATATATGTGGTGTACCTGATTTTTTAGGAATTAAAATAACTGAAATTATTAATTCTAAACTTAAGAAAATAGCGGCTCTTTATTCAAATACGGTTTATGTAGAACCAGTAAAATCTAAATTATTTTATGAACCATTAAACTCTAAAGAAACTTGCAAATTACATTTTGATATACATTATGATGAATATGAATATCTTATATTTATAAATAATATAATAAAAGCAATGAATGATAACTATTTAATTATAAATTCTATTATAAGTATTGATAGATATTTTTATGAATTTAATAGTAAAATTGAAACAGAGATGGTATCTATGTATTCTATAGTAGACTATATAGATAGGATAATAGGGTACTATAATTTTAAAGATAGTGAAAACTTTAATAGAAAGCAGTTTTATATAAGGTTAAAAAAATATTTAAATAATAGATCCCCATATGATTTTTATTGTATTGGTAAGGGTAATATTAATAATTGTATAAATAAAAATTATAAAAAACATTAGATTTTAAAGTAAAATATCCTAGTTATATGGGATATTTTTATATAAATTTAAAATATTTTTTAAAAAGCTATAAAAATGTGGTAAAATAATATATGTAGTAATTATTGCCCTATAGCCAAGCGGTAAGGCATCGGACTCTGACTCCGACACGCGTTAGTTCGAATCTAACTAGGGCAGCCATATTGTGTTTTTCCTTTATTTTTAAAGGTTTTTTAATATACTAAAAATAATATAAGTTAATTATATAAAGGAGTGTTTATTATGACAAATAAAGATTTAGCTAATCTGATATTTCCAAATGTAACTAAAACTATAGAAGATTATGAGAAAATGTATCCAAAAAGGGATTTAAATAATACTTCTTGTATTACTCGTTTCGCACCATCTCCAACAGGGTATATGCATCTTGGCGGATTTTTTCAAGCTTTGATTGATTATAATATTGCTAAAAACAGTAATGGTATCTTTTATCTTAGAAATGAAGATACTGATCAAAAAAGAGAAGTAGAAGATGCTGTAGAACTTATAATGAAAACTTTAAAGCAATATGATATATTACCAGATGAATATGAGTATAAGGGTGAAACTGTAGGTAAATATGGTCCTTATATTCAAAGTGAAAGAAAGGAAATATATCATACATTTATTAAACATTTAATAGAAATAGGTAGAGCCTATCCTTGTTTTTGTTCTAAAGAAGAAATAGATGAAATGAGAAGCCTTCAAGAGGAAAGAAAAATGAGATCAGGTTATTATGGAAGGTTTGCAAGGTGTAATGGAATTAATACTGAAGATGCTATTAATAGAATTAAAAATGGAGAAAGCTATGTAATTAGATTTAGATCAAATGGAAATTTCGATAATAAAATAATATTTGAGGATTTAGTTAAGGGACGACTTAATTTAAATGAAAATGATATAGATGATGTAATAATGAAAAGTGATAATTTACTTCCAACATATCATTTCGCACATATAGTTGATGATTATTTAATGCATACAACTCATGTTGTAAGAGGGGAAGAATGGCTTCCATCAGTTCCAAAACACATTCAGATGTTTGAAGCATTTGGATTTACTCCACCAAAATATATACATACACCTTTAATAGTAAAAAAAGAAGGAAACAGTGTAAGAAAAATATCTAAACGTAAGGATCCTGAGGCTTCGATGAGTTATTATGAAGAATTAGGTTATCCACGTTTAGCAGTAATTGAAGCATTAATGACTATAATTAATTCAAATTATGAAGCTTGGCACACAGAAAATCCTGATAAAAGTTTTATTGACTTTGAATTTAATCCTAAGAAAATGTCTTCTTCTGGTGCTTTATTTGACTTAGGTAAACTAGATAATATTTCAAAAGAAATAATTTCTAAAATGACAGCTAAAGAATTATACAATGATTCTTATGAATGGTCAAAAAAATATAGTGAAACATTGAGAAAAATAATTGAAAGTAATCCTCTTTATTATGAAGATATTTTAAATATAGAAAGAGAAAAGCCAAAACCAAGAAAAGATATCGCTCATTATTCAGATATAGAAAATTTAATTTGGTATATGTATGATGATATATATTTTTCTAAAGATTTAAATTATGAATGGCAAAAAATAACTGATAAGCAAGAAATTAAGAGAATATTAAAAACATATATAGATAAGTATTATAATGTTACAAGTCAAGAAGAATGGTTTAACAATGTAAAAGCACTGTGTGATAATCTTGGTTATGCAAGTAATATGAAGGAATATAAACAAAATCCTGAAAATTTTAAGGGAAACGTTGCTGATATATCTACAGTTTTACGTGTTGCATTAACTACATTATCTAATACTCCTGATTTATTTGAAATAATGAGGTTATTTGGAATTGATAGAGTAAAAAATAGATATGAAAAATTAATAGAAAATTTATAAAGTATATCCAAAGTATTTTGAATATACTTTTTTCTTTTAAAATATTATAATTTGTTTAATACAGATAATTTTAGTTATATAAAAAAATATTATGTATAATAATAACATTTAGTTAGTAATTAGTAGTATTAATATTTATAAAAAAGCTTCTATTTACTATGGAGTTTTTTTAAGGAAGTGCAGTAAAATTATGTTACAGGTTAGCAGAAGTAATAATTTAAAAATACCTAAAGAAATAAAATATGTTGACAACAATATTAATTCTTTTGAGGATAAAGTTGCGATTAAAAGTGCAACAGGTCTTGCAAATAATGAAAGGGTTAATGTAAATAAAATACATGAATCGATAGATAAAGATGAGGATATAAAGCTTATTTCAAAAATACCTAGTAATTCAAGTGATTTGATAGTAATAACGGTTGTAAAAAAGTTAGGTGCTTATGTTATTGCAATTACGGAGAAATCTCCTAAAAAATTTAGAGGAGTTTTTGTTAATAGAATGCAAAATTATTGTTTAGATGCCTTAGAATTGTTATTGCAAGCTAATTATATAAGAATGGATTCATTTGAAAATAAGAAAAAAAGGGAGAATTTTCAAAAGGATGCACTTATAAAGTTAAAATTATTAGGTTATATATCGCTTCTTGCAGAAAACTGTGGCTGCATTTTAAAAAAACAGAACAAACAAATATCTATTCAACTTGCAGAAGGAATTAACTTAATTGTTGCTTGGAAAAAAAGTGACGATGAAAGATGGAAAAAAAGGATTTAAAGTTGAAAGACTTTTAATTAAGGGAAAAATTTATTTTTTTGTCTGTGTCTTTGTTGACGGATTCTGGCCTCCGCGCGCGTTGTTAACTAAAATGGTAATAGAAATTGGAATAATGTTAATAAACGTGATGTGTGTGGTCGTCCAGATTCACTTTTGAAGAGATTTATTTTGTGAATCTAAAAAACAGGTGTGAGAAGTATATTTTATGTAAAATATATCAGTGCTGTAAAGTGAAGGAATTTTTCTCTTTTCTAACCGCTAAAATTTTATCAGTGCGGTGGAAAAACTTGAACACTTACACAATCAACAAGTATTAAATTACTTTTTGAAAGTTATAAGGGGTGTTCTTTTTTAGGAGTTTTAATATGAATTTAGAAGATATATTTACATTTGAAAACATGTATTCTGCATATAAAA
>JAMPDH010000021.1 GCA_023665725.1 Clostridium sp.
TTTTTTTCACCTCCTTCACTACTTATATACAACATATTTTTTATATTTCCTTTTTTATGAGTTGTATTAAATAAAATTACTAAAAAAAATCATAAATTTTTTAATCCATGATTTTTTTAACATATTACAATATAAATATTTATATAACTTTTACATTTTATTTCCAACTAAATTAGTATCGCAAAAGGTACATTTTGTCCTATCTTTTTTTATTGTTGCGCCACAATGAGGGCATGAAATAAAATCACCCTTATTAATTAAATTAACAGCATCCGCAAGTCTAATATTATCCATATTGGATGGTATTTTCTCTAATTTAACATTTGACTCTTTAGCAATGTTTTTATCTTTTTTACCATATTTTTTATAATCAAATAAATTTATTATACTAGAAATTAATAATAAAATTGATCCAACTATTATCATATAAAAACCTATATCATAAAATGCTGAACCTGGTTCCAACTGATTTAAATACTGAAACGTTTCATTTACTCCACTATAAAAATAATATAAAATAAACAAAGAAGCAAGTGATGGTAAAAAGGAAAAAAATCCAAGTTTAAACAAATACAATATAGCTGCTACAACTGCACATATTAATACAAGTTTTCCATTTTCTATTATAAATGCCTTAGTTATACCTTCTATATTTACTATAGGTAGTATAGTACCTACTATCATAATAATTGAACTTATATAAGCAAGAATATCCGATTTATATCTTAATATTTTTTTCAAACTATCAACACCCTTTTTCTATTCACAATTATATCATTTATAAAATTAAATGTAAATTATTAATTTATATTATTTTTTCTTAGAATAAATACATCCACAATAATCTTGTCTATATAAATTATACTCTTTAGATAATTCTATACTACGTTTATATCCATCATTTTTCTTAAAATCAGAATATAAATATTTTACATTATACTCTTTTTCTAAATCTGCACCAATTTCATTTAATACTTTAGAGTTTTTATAGGGGCTTATAGTTAAAGTAGTAGTAAAATAATCAAATTTATTTTTACGTGCTAACGAAGCTGTTTTTTGTAACCTTAATCTATAACACTTTAAACATCTGTTTCCACCCTCTGGTTCTTTTTCTAAACCCTTTATTATATCTTCATATACATCATTATCATAATCACATGGCATTATATCTACTTTGTATTTTAAATTCATTGTACTTACGAGTCTTTTTATCTCATTTAATCTTTTTTCATATTCTTCATACAATGATATATTAGGATTATAATAAACAATCGTTATTTTAAAATAATTAGATAAATATTCTAAAACAGAGCTACTACATGGAGCACAACAAGCATGAAGCAAAAGAGTTGGAACATAATCATTTACTTTAATTTCTTCTATTATCTTATCTAAAACTAACTTATAATTTACTTTCATACTAACACCTTATGGATTTAATCTAGTAGGTCCTCTGTATATAAACGTTGCTTCTCTAATATTATCTATTTCAAATATTTTCATTAATATTCTTGCCATTCCAACACCAAAACCACCATGTGGGGGACAACCATACTTAAAAAAATCTAAATAGAACTCTAAGTCCTTTGGATTTATTCCTTTTTCTTCTATTTGATGTTTTAATACATTATATCTATGTTCTCTTTGAGCTCCACTTGTTATTTCAATGCCTTTAAATAATAAATCATATGTTTGTGTTATTCCATTATCATCTTTCATTACATAAAATGATCGTGCACTATAAGGAAAATTAGTCACAAATACAAAATCACTATTATATTTTTCTTTAACATACTCACATATTAGTTCTTCTTCTTTTCTTTCTAAATCATCTTCCTTTTGAGATATAAAATTATATTTTTCTTTCATTATTTTCTTTACATCATCAAATGTTATTCTAGGAAATTTATTATTTACATCTGATACTTCTACATTAAATATATTTTTAATTTTCTCTCCATATTCCTCTTTAAGTCTATTCATAAAATATTTAATCCATTTTTCCTCTTCATCCATTACATCATCTACTGAATTAATCCAAGAAATTTCAACATCTACCATTTCTATTTCAGTTGCATGATAACTAGTATGAGAATTTTCCGCTCTAAATACAGGTCCTATTTCAAATATTTTTCCAAATCCAGAAGACATTGCCATTTGTTTATAAAATTGTGGTGACTGTGAAAGACAAGCTTTTATTCCAAAATAATCAAGTTTAAACATTTCAGCTCCACTTTCTGCACTTGATGCACTTATTTTTGGAGTATGTATTTCTGTATAACCATTATTATACCAATACTCCCTCATCATATGTTCTATAAAAGATTGACATTTAAATAAAAGTTGATTTTCTTCTCTCCTTAAATCTAAATATCTATAATCTAGTCTTGTTTCCCTTAATGTATTATCTTTATCTTTTAAATCTATTGGAAGTTCAACACATGACTTACTTGTTATTATAATATCGCTTGGTATAATTTCAATTCCATTTAATTTTACCTTTTCATTTACTGAAACAGTACCAATTACTTTTATTGTACTTTCAAGTGGTAATGTATCTATAATTTCCACTAATTCTTTATTCTTTTCTTCACTCTTTTCAATAGTTAATTGTACTTTAATATCATTTACTCTAAGTATTACAAATTGTACATATTGTAAATTTCTTATATTATCTACAAATCCTTGTAGCGTTATAGTATTTCCATTATTTTTTTTTATTTCTTCTATATTCATATTATCCCTCTTTAGTTATTGAATGATTAATTATATTACATTTTTAATTAAATGTTTTTCTTTATATAATTTGATATATCTTGTATACTTATTTTTTCATCACATTTTTCTTTATTATTTTTAATAGTTACTACGTTATTTTTAACTTCTTCCTCACCAATTATAATTATATATTTTGCATTTAATCTATCTGCTTGTTTAAAATTAGATTTTATTCCTCTATTTAAATAATCCGTATCTACACTAAATCCTTCATTTCTTAAATTATTTACTAAACTAATAGTATATTCTTTTTCATTTTCTGTTACAGGTATTACATATATATCTAAATTATCATTTTCTATTAAATTAATATTTTCATATTCTATTGCAGTTAAAAGTCTTTCAAATCCAAGTGCAAATCCAATAGCAGGAACACTTTCTTTACAAAACTCTTTGACAAGACCATTATATCTTCCACCACCGCATAATACATTTTGACTTCCAAATCCTTCTACATTTGCAACTACCTCAAATACTGTATCTGTATAATAATCAAGGCCTCTAATAATTTTGGGATTTACAACATAATCTATTCCCATACTAGTTAAATATTTTTTTACAAGGCAAAAATGTTTCTTACTTTCTTCATCTAAGTAATCTAATATTATAGGAGCATTTTTAAGTACTTCATTATTAATATCAACCTTACAGTCCAATATTCTTAGAGGATTTTTTAAATATCTATTTTTACAATCATCACATAATGAATCTATATGTGGTTCAATATATTTAAGTAATGCTTCTTTATATTTTAATCTAGAACTTGTGTTACCTAAACTATTTATATTTACTTTTATTCCTTTTAATCCTAATGATTTATAAAAATTAACTGGTATACTTATAACTTCTGCATCAATTATTGGATCATTACTTCCAAATGTTTCAACTCCAAATTGATAAAATTCCCTATATCTACCAGATTGAGGTCTTTCATATCTATACATTGGACCATAATACCATAATTTTACAGGTTGATTATTATCTGCATACATTTTATTTTCTATAAAGCTTCTTACAACTCCTGCTGTTCCTTCTGGTCTTAAAGTCATATTTCTATTTCCTCTATCTAAAAAGTCATATGTTTCTTTTGACACTATATCTGATGTTTCTCCAACACCTCTATGAAAAATTTCACTTGATTCAAAAAGTGGCGTTCTTACATATTGATAATTATATTTTTTCATTAAATCTTTTAATCTGTTTTCAAGACATAAAATCATTTTACTTTGCTTACCAAATACATCATAAGTTCCCTTAGGCTTTTGTAACATTTTTATACCTCCTTTAGAAAAAGTCCTTTTATTTAGGACAATTAAACTTGTAATATTATAGATAAATTTATAAAGTAAGTCAAGATTATAAAGTTTCTATATGCGTTATTACCCAATCATAATTTTCTTGATCATAAATACCATTACAATATTCACAAACTCCTGTTGTATTAACACTCATATTCGCACCACAATGCGGACAAGTTCTAGCTACTTTTTGTATTTTAAAATTTCTTTTCTTTTCTAGAGTTAAATGATTATTTTTTTCTACTCTATATGTACTATTACCAGATATTATTTTATTTGTATTTTTATCTATTATATAGTCTATATATCTAGAAACAATTAATACTTTTATTATAAATTTATCATCATTTATAATAACATCTGTAATATTGCTTTGTTTAACATTAAGTTCATCATACATTTGTCTAAAATTTTTATTTTCTAAATCATTTAACTTTTGTTCATATTTTTCATATATTGATTTACTTATAAAATGCGCTACTCTGTTTAAATTTTCAGTCATAAATGAATAATGTAACATTATAAACATATTATCTACTTTTGTTTTAAATGCACTTTCTGTAAATGTCGGATCTAAATTAATTAACTCATTCATTATATCACCCTTTGATTTAACATTTGTTTTTTAGATAATACCCAATTAGAAGTATTTGTAACTATTGTAGAATTACAATATTCACAAACAGTTGAATTAGTATTTGTAATAGGAGCTCCACAATGTGGACATTTATCAACCGATTTACTAGAATATAATCTAGTATACTCTAATCTATAAATATATTCATTTGTTATATTTTTGTTACCTCTTACTACATTATTATTAGAATCAATTAAATAATCTTTACAATTAACTTTCATTATAACTGTTGCAGTTTCAATATTATTTTCTATCTTTAAATCTATTAAGTATGCTTCTTTTAATACTATATTTTGCATTATGTTTTTTTGATTCTTAACTCTTAAAGTATCTAATTGCATTGAATACATATTATATAGTTCATCTGTTGTATATTTTCTTATTTCACTATCCTTTAATTCACTCCATGCATATTGAATATTTTTGTATATATTAAATGCATTTTGTTTAAATTCAAATAAATTTAAGGTTGGATCTATTTCTAACATATTTTTAATGTCACTATAATTATATCCAAGTGACGAATTATTTTTAGAATTATTTTCACTTGAAAGTGATATTACTATTATAAAAACTGTAATTATTATAAAAGTTAAAAATCCAAAAGAAGAATCTCCAGTACCATAATATTCTGATGAACTACTGCTCCAATCTGAACTACTATCCCAGCTAGAGCCACTATCCCAGCTAGAATCAAATCCAGAATCTGCATTTACTGTTCTTATAGCAGAAACATCAAAATAAACAACACATAAACATAAAATTATAAATATTTTTTTTAATTTATTCATATAAAACACCTTTTAATTTATAATGTTAATCTTCAACTACTGTTATTATTCTTCTTAATACTGTTTCATTTTTACTACTGTCAATAGCTTTATATTCTATAACATATTTACCAGGTAAATTACTTAAAGTTGATACTACTTGTACATCTATAGTTTCATTAGAATTATCTAATGCATAAACACCACTTTTTACATCAAAACCATTTACTTCAGATACTTTTAAAGTAGAAACTTCAGGTACTATAATAATTGGTTTAATAGTATCTCTTATAGTAACTGTTCTAATACTAGTTGAAGTTATTCCGTTATCGGTTACAGAATATATAACTTTATATGTATTTAAACTACTTGTATTTATACTAGATACCTCTTTTTCACCTAGTTTAATTTGAGGTCTCTGAAGTTCTAATACATCACCATCTTTAGAAAATGCGTTTGCACCTAATTCTATGTAATCAGTATTTATTTCTACATATTCAATATAGCTTCCATTTAATCTAATATAAGGAGCATTCTCATTTTGAACACTTGCCTCTTCTAAATCTATTATATTTATGTCATATGTATAAGAATTGTTAACTCTTGTTACAACAACAGAACTCTCATTTGATATATTATTTTTAGATTTAGGATTTTTTAACTCAGTAGGTAAAAGCCCATTCCTTTTTAATTCACCAACATAAATAGTTATACTTTCCCCATCTTTATCAAGACCTATAGTATTTTTTAACATCATATCTTTTGCTGCTGTTTCTATTTGATTAAGTACTAATGCATAAGATCTTTCCTCACTTTTTTTTAAATTATTAGTTATTATTGGAAATGTTATAAGTGTGATTAGTCCTATTACTATTATTACTGCCATTAATTCCATTAAAGTAAATCCTTTTTTCATAAGCTTTCCTACCTTCTTATTTAATTATATCAAATGAGCTTTTTTTTTACAACATTTTAAATAATTAAAAACTTTATTATAAGTATAATTTTTATTATAATTTATAAGACACATATATTTACATATAATGTAAGTTTATTTACATTATATCAGTAACTTATATGTGTCTTTTATATAGTAAATTTTTATTATATAATTTACTTTTTTAATCCTAAATGCTCATATGCTTTATCCGTTACCATTCTGCCCCTATTGGTTCTCTTCAAGAGACCTTTTTGAAGTAAAAATGGTTCATATACATCTTCTATAGTACTTTGCTCTTCTCCAATAGAAGAAGCAATAGCTTCTATTCCAACAGGACCACCATTAAACTTTTCTATAATAGATTTAAGAAAATTATAATCTGTTTGATCTAGTCCCAAAGCATCAACCTGTAGTTTATCAAGAGCAAACTTAGTTATATCTAAATCAATTGTTCCATTACCAACTACTGATGCATAATCTCTTACTCTTTTAAATAATCTATTAGCAATTCTAGGAGTTCCTCTACTTCTACATGCAAGTTCCTTTGCAGCATCTAAATTTATATCACAATTTAATACTTTACTTGTTCTTTTTACAATATCAGTTAATTCTTGATCTGTATAATAATTAAGTCTAGAAATAATTCCAAATCTATCACGTAAAGGGCCTGTTAAATCTCCAAGTCTTGTGGTTGCTCCTACAAGAGTAAAAGGTGGTAGATCAATCTTTATATTCCTACTAGATGAATCATTTCCAACAACAATACTTATAGTATAATCTTCCATAGCTGAATATAAAATTTCTTCTATAAATTTTGGGATTCGATGTATTTCATCTATAAAAAGTACATCTCCCTCTTCTAGTGATGATAAAATAGCAGCTAAATCACCACTTTTTTCTATTGCGGGTCCACTAGTTATTTTAATATTGGTTCCAAGTTCATTTGCAATTATAAAAGCAAGAGTTGTTTTACCAAGACCTGGTGGTCCATATAATAAAACATGATCTAACGCTTCATTTCTAAGTTTTGCAGCTTCTATAAAAATACGTATATTTTCTTTTACTTCTGTTTGACCAATGTATTCTGATATTAAAGAAGGTCTTAAAGATAGATCATTATCACCATCTATTTCACTACTTGTAATTATTCGATTATCCATACCATTACCTCCTTATAATTATTTTAATAATAGTTTTAAAGCTTCTTTTATTTGTTCTTCTACAACAGTACTTTTTATATTAGGTAAAATTAAATTAATATCGCTTGTTTTATAACCTAATGCTTTTAAAGCACTTATGAGTTCATCAAAATTATTATTAGGTTCATATTTACTTACTAACTTTCCTTTTAAATCAAGTATAATTTGTCTAGCTACCTTTTCTCCTATTTTAGGGAATTTTTTAAGATATGAAATATCTTCTCTTTCTATAGCATCTATTATAATACTAGGATTATCAACTGCTAAAATAGGGAGTGCCATTTTACATCCTATACCTTTTACATTAATAAGTTTTAAAAATAAATTTTTTTCTTCTTTACTTTTAAATCCATATAAACTTAATTCATCTTCTCTTACATTTTGATATAAATAAATTTTACAAATTTCGCCTATATTAAAAGAATATGGTAGTGATGTATATATTAAAAATCCTATTCCATTATTCTCTAATGTTATATAATCACTTTCTATTTCCTTTACTATTCCCTCTATATATGAATACATTTAAACACTTCCTAAACTTATTTAATTTCTTTACAATCTTTTTCATCATAACTTAAAACAAAATCATTATTTAAATATGATGCTTTTATAATTGTAGAAGTACTAATCTCTTTACCAGAAATATCAAGTATTGGAGCTGATAATAGTTCTTCATCTATTAAATCTTGAAGATATATACAATATATATTACCTTCTTTCTTTTCATATTTTAATTGATTATCACTTATATAAAATTGAGTTGCTGTTAAAATCAATGTTTTATTTGCATCACTTATTTCACTTTTAGTAGCATTTACTCTATTTAATATAGATGAAACAGATACAACAGATATTAAAGCAATTAATATTATTACAGCCAAAATCTCAGCTAAAGTAAAACCTTTATTATTCATTTTTCATACCTTCTTACTAATTTTAATAATATCATAATTATTACGATTAGTAAAGAAAAAAGGCATTATTAGATGCCTTTTCATATTATCTAAGAATATCGTTAGTAAGGAGTGAAGATATTCTTAATAATTAACCGTATATATATTATAGAGAATCGTATTTTTATTATTTTTGTATTACATTAAATTTTACTACCCTTATCTTATCACCTCCACTATATACATTCTAACAATCAATTGTGAAATATATATGAAGATAATGTGAAATTTATTTTTTATAGAAAAAAGTCCTTATTATGTAAAATTCAAATATCATCATTATAACTACATATACCCATATTAATACGGTTTCAAGTGCTCCATTTGTAAAGCTTGAAATCATATTTGGGAAAGATGTTGGAAGATTAGTTAAAAACTGATGAACTTCTCCAGAAAAAAGTTCTTGATTTAAATATGCTAAAATTCTTAAAAGTATATCTACCATTCCAACAGAGTAAATAAACCCACTAAAGGTTCTTTTTACAAAAAATACTATTACTAATATTATACATAAAATTATAATTGCTACCATTTTATTCTCCTTCTAATTTATTATTATTTAAAATGTCACTATATATAAATGCACTTACCTCATTTATTGAACTAAGTTTAAGATTAACTGTATAATTTTTATAAATAAGACTTGAACTATTAATATATTTAGTTAAATCTATATAAATAGATGTACACTTATTATTTAAAGTTATTATGCTTATTTCAATTGGTTCTGTAAATTCTTTACCATCTTCCATCATATCACTAAAAAGTGTTCCATCTATCCTATAAACAGTTATTTTTTTATCATCTAAATTTTCAGTATATAAAGCTTCTTTATCCTTTATTAAAGTATATATATTTGATATATTAATCTTATTAAAATTTATATCAATTGGGTTTTTGGCTTTTTCTAATATTTCACCTTTTACAATATAAAAATCATCACTTATAAAATATACGTTTTCAAGAATGTGAGCTATCATTTCATTATTATAATTACCTGATATTAAAGTTTTATTATCATCATGTATTATTTCATAATCAAATGAATAATTTTTTATATCTTGTAGAATTTCTGGAACTGTGTATGATTTAGTTGGTGTTAGTGCTTTATCATTTGAAACTCTTACAAATATTGCAATTACTGCAAAAAATATAGCCCATAGTCCTAATTTAACAAACGCACTATTTCTTTTATTACTTAAAAATTTAGATATTTTACTTATTTTTTTATTTTCTTTAATTTTATTAAAAATTTTCATATAACACCTAACTTAATATTTTACCAACTATATTTTCTTTATTTTGTAACCCTCTAGCATAATCAACTGCTTTCATTTTTCCTTTTCCTTCTGGTTGTACAATAGTTAAAACTATTTCACCATTACTTACTTTAACACCTATTCCATCCTTATAAACTGTTGTAATTTGTCCATCTATAAGGTCAGGAAAAAAATTATTAGTTTCATAACATTCCCATATTTTTAATATTTTAGATTCAAATACTGCATATGCTCCAGGCCAAGAATTAAGGCCCCTTACTTGATTATAAATTTCTCTTTTTGATTTTGTAAAATCTATTTTTTCATCTTCTCTTTTTATTACAAAGCCATAAGTCGCTAAAGAAGAATCTTGTTTTGTTCTACTATTTGTTCCATTTATAATATCAGGTAATGTTTTTAATAAAAGATTTTTTCCTAGTATACTTAATTTATCATGAAGTATTTCTACTGTGTCATTAATATCAATTTCTATTTCTTCTTGACTTATTATATCTCCTTCATCCATCTTAGAATCCATATACATTATAGTTATACCTGTTTTTTTATATCCATTCATAATAGCCCTATGAATTGGAGCACCTCCTCTTAATTTTGGTAAAAGGGAAGCATGTACATTTATACAACCAAGACGTGGGATTTCTAATATTTCATCAGGTAATATTTGACCATATGCACAGGTTACTATTAAATCAGGCTCTAAATTTTTGATTGTTTCTATATCATTTTTGATTTTTTCAGGTTGAACTACTAGTATAGTATTTTGTAATCCTAATTTTTTTATAGGATTAAAAATAACTTTACCATCTCTTCCAACTTGTCTATCAGGTTGAGTAATAATTGCTCTTACCTTATAATTATCTATAAGTCCTTGTAAAATTGGTACTGCAAAATCAGGAGTTCCCATAAAAACTATTTTAACTTCTTTTTTTACCTCTAAATCTTCTAAGTTCATATCCTCACCCTATTAATATTTTAACACATCGATTTATAAAAATAAAGATAATTTAATTTTGATAAATTTTAAAAAAAACTAAATTACTTTAATTCATTTAGTTCATTAATAGATAATCCAGTTATTTTAGAAATAACATTTTTATCAAAATTTTCTTTTAACATATTTTTAGCTATTTCAATTGCTTTATTAAAACTTCCTTGTTCAATACCCTCGGTAAGCCCCTCAGTACGGCCTTCATTTCTAGCTGAATTACATAATTTTCTTTGTACATTTTCATAATCATATTCATCTATAAATTTACTATCCATACTTAATCTCTCCAATTCTTCTACTATTATCTTATTATCATTATCTTTTTTATCTATTATTTCTTTTAAATTCTTTGATCCTAATAACCATAATCTTTTATCAATTTTATTACATTTATCATAACACATCTCATGATATGGTTTCAAGTATATTTCATGAATTTTTATATCATCATATTCTAATTCATAATATTTATTATATAACTTATAATTTATATTCATTATTGCTTTATTATTCTTATTATAATAATTATTTAACATTATTAATTTTACATTAGGGGGATTATCATAATTTTCTCCTGTATCAAACCCATGACTTGCTTTTCTATATAAATATTGTCTTCCTTTTATTTCTACTGATCTACTATATTCTCTATTTAATTCTATTATAACAAATTCATTATTTTCGCCATTATTAAATAATAAATCAAATCTATAATCTTTTATTCTACTTCCTGTATTATCTTCATTATCTACTAATATATAATTAGTTAAATCTATTCCTGTTTTTTCTTTTACTATTTCTTGTAGCCAATACTTTGTTCTTTCATTTTTATATAAGTATTTAAATGTTGTATCCGATACCATTTGAATATCTATTTTTTCATTGCTCATTTTTTTGCCTCCTACTTATTACATACAACATAACTTCTCTATTTCCTTTTTATAAACTCGAAATTTTTAAAAAATCGTAAAAAAAAGAATGGTTTATTCCCATTCTCCACTATATATATAATATTTTCCATCACTTTGCTTTTTATATGTTATTTTATATCTTGTTGCTTTTCCTATAGACCTTAATTCATCAAAAAGTTTAGAAACATCATCATATGCACATGCATCATATTTATAATCATGCTTCTTTATAATATCTCCTTCTTTAAAATAGGTTGTATAATAAGAAAATAACGCGTCTTCATAATCAATAGAATCAAAATCTACACATGAGAAACTAAAACTAAAATCTCCAATCTTCCAATACGTATATATTTCATCATCTTTTTGATTAGCTTCATCTAATTGAATTGTTGATTGTGTACAATCTGGATTAACATTAAATCCATACATATAATATTTTGTTTCATCACTACTTAATCTCCAATTATCTGGAAAATTTGAATTATATTCTAATTCTATATAATCCTCATCTTTTATTGAATTTTCTATATCTGGTCCAAATATCTCTCTTACTTTCTTTTTTAAATCTTCTATTTCAAAATATTCAAAATAAACATACTCATCAAATTCACCAGTTTCTTCATCTATTACATTTCTGTCATTTCTAAAAGAATCATAAATTTTTTTACATTCTGATGTTTTATCATTCTCACATACTTTTGTATTAACAAATAAACTTGCGAAGTATATGATTTCATCATTGCTTATATTTCCCTCTAATATTTTTCCTTCCGCTAACTTATAAGACAATTCATTTTTAGCGCAAGCATATGGAGATGGGTGTATACTATCACTCCATTCATCAAATTGAATAGAAGATATCATTTCTTTTATTTCTTTGCCATTTATATCAAGTTTTACTAATTTTTCTTCTGTTTTAGTATCTTCTTTTTTAATATTTATTTTATCAAATAATATAATTCCTATACAACCTAATATCATTAATATTAATAAAACTATTATTACTATTTTTGCTGTATTTCCTTTTTTATTCATTACTTTCCTACCTCCCATGCCCCACTATATAAATAATAATTTCCATCGCTTTGTTTTTTAAATGTATATTTATAATGTGTATATATCTTATTTTCCTTTATTAATTCTTCTATGCATTTTGTATCTAATTCATTTTCTTTTAATTCACATTTAATAGGAACTTCGTCACCATATATGTATATATATTTCCCTGAATCAGTGGATTTCTGCATTACTACATGCATATATACATATATCTCATCATCTTTTTGTTCTGCTCTATATACTTTTGAATATATTTTTTTATTATCCATAGTTGAAGTTTCATTAAATTTATCATAGTTTAAATAATAGCGAGAATTGTTAAAACAAAAACTATCATAAATTGATAAACCACATTTTTTTCCTAACTCTTCATATTTTATATCTGGCCCAAACACTTTTTCTAATCCTTTTTTCATTGACTCAGATGTTACATACTTAAATTCTGTTATTTCAGAAGGTAATTTTCCTTCCTCTTTTAACTTTAATCCTATACGATCACTTTTTCCTGCATTTGTTACATCTAACGCCCCAATAGAATAAGCTAAATATCCTAAATAATCAGCATTATAATAATCTTCGCTAATTTTACTAACATCAAATGTTTGTATATAAACCCCTACTTGATTTTTATCTGGATATACTAAATTTTTTACTAAATCACTATTAATATCTAGTTCTTTAATTTCATCATTTTTATTTGTATTTTTATTTGTATCATCTGTTTTTAATGTTTTATTGTATGCCATAAAACTTATACATCCTATTAAGATTATTCCTAATATTATTATTGCTTTATTTAAGTTATTTCCTTTTTTATTATTTTCACTACTACTTTTTATTTCTTTATTAAATGCTTCATTTACTGGATTATAATTACTATCATATTTCATTTTCATCTTACTCCTTTATTTCTTAAATTTATTATAACAGTTACCCCCCCCCCCCAGTCAATATTTTTCTTAAATTTTTATCTATTTTTGAGATATCTTATAGTATAAAAAATGTAGACACGTTTTTTTGTGCCTACATTTATCTTACAACTTCAATTTGCTTATTTAGTTTTTCACTTATCATATAGTTTTTAATTATTATTTTTTATAATGAGCTGTTCCTGAATAATTACAAGTATAGTTATTTAATGTTCTTTCATATGTTTTCTTTGTATAAATTTTAGATGATGTTTTAGTTCTGGTATAGGTTTTTCTTGTATATTTAGTTACCTGTGTAACAGTACGTTTGCAGTATTGTTGAGAATTTCCTGTTATATAATACTGGGTTTGAATATTGTTGCAAGTGGTAGGAAGATCCGATGTAGAACTTAAGCATGAAAAATGAGTACCACAATATGATGAAAGAAATGCTGTAGATTCACAACTCCAACTACCACATTGATAATCTGTATAGCTAGAACAAGTGCTGTAAGATGTACTACTTGAACTATCACATGTTGTATCTTTGGTAGATGTAGTACAAGAAGTTAGATTAGTAGTTGTTGTTGGTGTAGTACTCCATGTTCCACATGTATAATTTGTTGTTGATGAACATGTAGAATATGATGTACAAGATGCACATGTACTTGAATTTGATGATGAACATGAACTAAGATTATCTGATGTGGTTTTTAATGTCCAACTTGAATAATTAGCTGTAGATGATGATAATTGTATTGTTCCAGTATAGTTTCCTGATGTATATGAATTTGTTGATGAACAAGATGCTAATGTATTACTTGCCGTTACCGTTTTATCTGTTCCCCAATAATCTTTTACACAACTATCATTTCCTGCTTTATCACTTGCGCATATTTGATAATAATATACTGTTCCTGGACTTAAATTACTATTTAATGTACATCCTGTTGTTGATACTTCTTTTGCGTCTACATTATATACTCCTTCTGTTACTCCATATTTACATGTATATGATAATATTCCTGATCCACTATCTGACATTTCTGTTATTGGTATTGTTATACTCGTTGTTGTTGCTGTTACTGTTCCTAATGTTACAGTTGGTTCTTTTTTATCTATTTTTGTTATTGAACTTGTCGCTGCTTCACTATAATTTGTTCCATCATATGTTAATGCATATATTGTTCCACTTTCATCTGATTCTGTATCATATGTTACATTTATATTTCCACTTATCCTATACCATGTATTTGCTGAAAGAGTTGTTGTACTTGTTATTGTTGTACATGTACTTGGTGTTGTAGAAGTTCCACAACTTTCTGTTACTCCTATACTACTTGTTCCCTGTTTTGTCGTTTTTACATAATATTGTGGACTTGTTATATTTGATGATGTAAATGTTACTTTTACTACCTGTTCTCTTAAATATCCATTTTGTGGTTCTGTTGGTGTATTTACAAGTTCTATTCCTGGTTTTGTAATTTCTCCTGTTGTTGCTTGTCCTGTTTTACATGTTGATGTATTTCCTACTAAATCATTTACACATACTTGATAATAATATGTTCCTGATGAAAGTCCTGTTATTTCACATGAATTTGTACTTACTGATGTCGCATTTTTATCATATGAACTTGCACTTGTTCCATACTTACATGTTGGTGTTCCAAGTCCTGAACCAGTATCTTCCATCTTTGATATTGGTATTGTTATACTATTTGATGAAGTCGCTGCAGTTTGTAAGGTAACTGTTGGACTTGTTCTATCTATTTTTGTTATTGAACTTGTTGCCGCTTCACTATAGTTTGTTCCATCATATGTTAATGCATATATTGTTCCACTTTCATCTGATTCTGTATTATATGTTACATTTATATTTCCACTTACTTTATACCATGTATTTGAAGTTAAAGTTGTAGTTGATGAAATACTTGAACATGTACTAGGTGTTGTTCCTGTTCCACATGAACTTGTTATTCCTATACTACTTGTTCCCTGTTTTGTCGTTTTTACAAAATACTGCGGACTTGAAATATTTGACCTACTAAATGTTATTTTCGCTACCTGTTCTCTTAAATATCCATTTTGTGGTTCTGTTGGTGTATTTACAAGTTCTATTCCTGGTTTTGTAATTTCTCCTGTTGTTGCTTGTCCTGTTTTACATGTTGATGTATTTCCTACTTTATCACTTACACATACTTGGTAATAATATGTTCCTGATGAAAGACCTGTTATTTCACATTTTGAAGTATCTACTGTTGTTGCATTCTTATCATATGAATTTGAACTTGTTCCATACTTACATGTTGGTGTTCCAAGGCCTGATCCTGTATCAGACATTGTATATGGTATTGTTATACTATTTGATGAAGTTATCTCTGTATTTAATGTTAAACTTGGACTTGTCCTATCTATTTTTGCTATTGACCCTGTTGATGCTACACTATAGTTTGTTCCATCATATGTTAATGCATATATTGTTCCACTTTCATCTGATTCTGTATCATATGTTACATTTATATTTCCACTTACTTTATACCATGTTCCTCCTGTTAAAGTCGTTGTACTTGTTATTGTTGTACATGTATCTGGTGTTGTTTTTGTTCCACAACTTTCTGTTATTCCTATACTACTTATTCCTTCTTTTGTCGTTTTTACATAATATTGTGGATTAGAAATATTTGCCCTACTAAATGTTACTTTTATTATTTGCTCTCTTAAATATCCATTCTGTACTTCATTAGGTGTATTTATATACTCTATTTTTGGACTTTCTATTTCTTTTGTACTTGTTGATTTTTCTCCTTTTGCCTCTAATCCTGATTTATTTATTACTTTTACATATATTGTATATTCTTTATTACTTATTAATTTTTCAAATAAATATGTATTTTCTTTGCTTTCTACATAATTTATTCCGTCTATACTATATAAATATTTATCTATTATTCCTTGTTCTTCATATGCATTTACTATTACTCTTATTGCATTTGTTGTTGAATTTAATACTATTTGCTCTATTACTGCTGGTGTTTTATCTGTTTCCGCTATTGTTCCTTCTTCTACTACTACATTTGTTACATCGTCTCCCCGTGCTACAAAATTACCATTTCCTACTTCTAGTTCTATTTGATCTTCACATACTTTTAATGTTCCTTCTATTGGTAATTTTCCTTGTAAACTTAGTTTTGATATTGGTATATATTTTTTACCATTTATTACTGTTTCTTCTTCTATAGACTTACCAAAGTCAAAATATACACATCCATTTATACGATTTCCTCTTAATCTTTCTACTTCCTTATAATTTTCTCCGGATCTTATTATTTCTCTTCCTGTTTCTAGAAAAGTTCCTTTTTCACTTTCCTTTATCACATTTCTCATTATTGGCACTGTTATTAATGCAATTATTGCAAGTATTACCATTATTCCTAATAATTCTACTAGTGTAAATCCTTTTTCCTTTTTAAATACAATAGTTTTCATATATTTAACTCCTTTTATTTTAATATCATAGAACTACTTGTTCTACGATATATTCTAAATATAATTATAACATATTTATCTATATTTCAAATAAATATTTAAAATATAATATAAAAATTAAAAAAATAGTTTAAAAATTCCAAAAAAAAAAATATCATAGAACATATAGTTCTACGATATTTTTTATATATTAAATTTTAT
>JAMPDH010000022.1 GCA_023665725.1 Clostridium sp.
GTTTTTATTTCAATTTTATATAGTTTATAATTTATTATTTTATATATTTTAAAAAAATCATAAATGCTTTTTATATTGATAATTAGTAAAAAAAGTATCTAAATAAAATGAATTAACTTTATTCGTCCTTAATTTTATAAATATCTCCTTATTGAAATTTACATCAATTAAACTGATTTTTTTAGCATAATATATTATATTTTATTTTTTAATTCATGTACTTTATCTAAATTATCCTTGTTCCCTATTACAATTACATCATCAGAATCTATACAAAAAATCCCATCTACATTTAATAAAACTATTTTTTTATTCGAACTATACACGATGTTATTACTTGAATCTATTAATTTAATATCTCCTTTAATAATATTGTTTTCACTATCCTTTGGTAAATATCTTTCTAAAGCATTCCAAGTCCCAACATCATCCCATCCTATATTTGTTGGAATAGTATAAATATTATTAGATTTTTCTATTATAGCATAATCCATTGATATTTTATCACATTTATTATAATTTTCATTTAAACAATCAAGATAATTTCTATCTGTAAATTTCGGTAACAGACTTAATAATTCATATTCCTTTGGTAGCTTACTTTTAAATTCCTTTAATATGCTTTCTGTATTAAAAATAAACATCCCAGCATTCCATAAATACTCTTTACTTTCATAATATTTTTGCGCTAAAGAAGAATTAGGTTTTTCAACAAATTTAGAAACTTTTAATACTTTGTTATCTCCCTGCTCATATTTTATATAACCATATCCTGTTTCTGCTCTTGTAGGTTCAATTCCGATAGTTACAATAGCATCTTTTTTATTTGAAACAAATTTATTTGCTACTATTAAATCTTCAATAAACTTATCTTCATTCTGAATATAACTGTCTGATGTCACACATATAACATTTGAATCTTTATATACACTTTTTATATATAAAGATGATAATAATATACATGGTGCTGTATTTTTAGAACATGGCTCTAAAATTATATTAATATCTTTAATATTATTAATTTGCTTTTTTATAATATCAACATAGTTTATATTAGTTACTATAAATATATTTTCCTTAGGAACTAATTTATTAATTCGTTCATATGTCATTTGTAACATAGTTTTATCACTTAGTAATGATAAAAATTGTTTAGGTTTCATTTCAGTTGATTGTGGCCAAAACCTTGATCCAACACCACCTGCTAATATAAGTGCACATAACATACTCTATTTACCTTTCTTTTTTTCAAATGATGGTTTTCCATAAATATATTTAAAAAAACCAAAAGAATAAATTATTCTTTTAAAACGTGCTTTATTAAACTCTTTAAATAATCTATAAAAACCTTCTAATCCCATTTTACTAATAAATTTAGGTGCTCTTTTAACTTTTCCAGAAACAAAATCAACTGTTCCTCCACTCCCAATTGCAAATTTGACACCACATTCTTTTAGTATATCGATATTATCTCTCATAAAAAATTCTTGTTTAGGAGCTCCAAATCCAACAAAAACAATATCTGGCTTTGCCTTTTTTAAATGACTAATACAATCATCTAAAAATTTTTTTGAAAAAGGATAATCTTCATAAGCAGGTGAATACCCATCTACATTAATTCCGTATTTTTCTTTAATTTTTTTTACGGCTTCTTTATTAGATTCTTCCTTACCACCTAAAAAATATAATTTCATATTATTTTTTTTTGCATACTCACAGAAATCAAATACTATTTCACTACCAGGTAATTTTATAACATTTTTAAATTCTTTATTTGTCATTTTAGCAAACACTAATGGTATCTGACCATCAATTGTTGCATAATTATTATTAACAAATTCATATAAATCTTTATTTGTATTTGCTAATCTTATTATTTGAGCATTTAATGTAACAATACACTTTGGTTTATCTAAGTCAATTTCAAATAATTCTTTTTTATTAGTTATATTAATATTTAAATTACAAAACCTCATTTTCACAATACATAGTGAATCCTCACTATTCCTCCTATATATTAAATAAATTATATATATTTATATTATACTAAATTTAATCCCCTTAATCAATGATAACAACTAAAAATAAAAACCAAAGTTTCAATTGGTTTTTAAATATTGTCTTTATTTTTGTTAAAACTATATGAGTTTTAAGTATATTCTTTTTACTTTCATTTTAACTCTTATTTTGTATAACTAATTATATTTGTTATATCTTTACTTAGATAGTATTTTTAACTTATACATTAATATTGCTACTTTTTTATTAAAATACTTCAAATAAATATTTTTTATTGAAAATTTATTTATATATTTATTTTTCTTATAATTAGGAAAATTACTGTTAACATTTTTAATGGATAAATTAACTCCACATATAAATTCTTCATAATTTCTAATTTTTAATAATCCCTTTATAAAATTAGCGTATAAATATCTAACATAACAAAACTCCAATTCATTATAATATATATCATACAAATCATTAGTCTTATAATATTCTATTAGACCATTCCAATTAGAAATAGTATCGTATATTTTATTATTATAAGTTTTTGATATAGCACCTGGTCTTTGTACATACTGGTATAGTGTTTCATGTACAACACCTATAGATGATATATAGGGCAGTATTCTATACATAAACTCAACATCTTCATACCATACACCTTTTTTAAAATCAAAATGAGAAAATTTACTTTTTTTATAAATCTTATTCCATGCAGTTGGGTAAATATAAATCATATTTTTTTTAATATCTTCCTTGTTTAATAAATCATTATTGATATTGCAAGAGCATCTTTTTATTTTCTTATCATATACATAGTTTAAATCACATGTCACTATATCAAAATTATTTGAAACAGCTTTATTATACATCTTTTCAAACATATCATTTTCAACATAATCATCACTATCAACAAATCCTATATACTCTCCTATTGCATACTTCATACCATAATTTCTAGCATCTGATAATCCACCATTTTCTTTTATATAGCTTTTTATCCTCTTATCTTTTTCTACATATTTGTCTATTATAACTTGTGAATTATCCTTTGTACCATCATTTACAATTATTATTTCTATATCCCTCAGTGTTTGATTTATTAAACTATTTAAACATTTATCCAAATATTTTTCAACATTATAAACCGGCACTATTATACTAACTTTAACCATCAATATCATCCTTTAATATTTCATATAATTCTGATTTACTTTTTAAACTGGATTTACCCCAATATTTTTCATATATTTCAAGTTGGGCTTCCGTTATTTTATTACTAAATTTGTTAAATTCTTTGCGAATCTCTTTATCTGATTTAATATATGACAAGTATCTTTCTTCATAAAACTCTTGATTAAAAGACTCACCTTTTATTTCCACAACCTGTTCATAAACATAATGAGGTTTATCCATACTTAGACAATAACCAATATGAGTTCCTATATTATTAGACATTGTGTAATCAGATAAGCTAATTATATACTTCAATCTCTTAGTAAAATTCTCATCATATTTATGACCTGCTGTTACAACCTTAAATCCAGCTTTTTCATATATTTCAGCCATACCATTTTGAATATCAAAATAATAAATATTTACTAATACTGTGTCAATAGCATATTTTTTCCTTATCCTATTTATTTCTTTAATATACATTTCATGATCAAATTCATGATTAACACCAGGAATTGACTTAGAAGTAAATACTAATAATACTTTTCCTAATTTTTTCTTTTCTTTTTTAAAATACTTTTCATCAAATAATGGCTTTGCATAATAAATATATGGACCTATTGGTATAGCCTTCTTTTTATTTTTTTCTTCTATTATTTCCTTTCGATGATTACTCAAAGTTAATATTTTATCTAATCCATTAACAGCACTTTCAGGATATACTGATGTGGTAAAATTTGCACCATGTTCTATATATAAATCTAACATTCCTTTATAATCTGAATATTCCCTTAAAACTTTAGCAATACCATATAAATTATTATCTTTAGATAACTCTTTATAACTTTCGCATAAATCCTCAGATAGTTTTTTATATTCAAATATAGATAAATTTTTTCTATTATTTATTTCTAAGTTATAATTCCTTTTATATCTTGTTCTAATAATTTTACTTGCATATTTTTTTAAACGTGGCATTATATAAATTCCATCACTTTTAAGTTTAAGTGAATAAAGGCAAATATAAAAAATAGGTACATATAGAATTATTAATGAAGGTTGTGATAATAAATAACCAGTTGTAATCATTAAAGACATACATAAAGACATAGAAATAAATAACATAATTTCATAATATATGTCCTTAACTCTTAATTTGAAAACTTTCCATGCAATTTTTTTTAAACAATATAAATATATCAATAATAATGGTAAAACTATAATTATAAAGCATACTATTCCGTAATTAAATAAAATAGAGAAAAAATCGTCTTCCATTGCCAAATTTCTAGGTTGATTATAAAAGCCTATTCCTAAAGCTTTATATCGTATATCTAGTAATTCAAATAATTTACAGCTATATGATAATTGATTTCTACGATTATCTGAGCCTGATACAAGATTATTTAAATTACTTTTTTTTACATGATATAATGCTTCCAATGATTTTGAATAATATTTACTTTTATTGCCAATATTTTCACTTACACTTCCTTCAGTCGATTCATCTTTATCTTCATTATTAATAGATTCCATATACTGAATTTCATCCTCTAAACGTAAACTTGTTTTTCCTTCAAAATCTTTATTAATTTGTTTTGTATTGTTCAAATTATTTGAACATGGAGTCAAATTAAATGCTAACAAGGAAATTACAAATAAACTAGTAGGTATTAAAAAACTTAAACTTTTTTTAGTTTTTAGTAATGAAAAGAAATTTATAATCTCCAAAATACTTATGCAACATAAATCCATTATAATTCCAAAGGTACCAGACTTTGTTCCAATGAAATAATAACAAGATATTCCAACTAAAAGAAATATTGCCAAAAAATAATTTTTATTATACTTTTTGTATAATAACCAACAAACTGGGAACAACAATACTGCGTAATGGTTAATAAGATGTGATGGATTTAACCAACCTCTATATCCAATATTATTAACATTATTTGCATAAGTTAAAGCTGAAGTCCCTGTAACGATAGAAATTAAATAAAAAATATAATAAATTGCCCCAGAAAATACCAAATATTTTAATATTTTATCCTTATCATATTTAAATATATTATTTTTAAATATAATGATATAAAAATTAATTAATGTTATAAGTAAATATGCTAATTGGATTAATTTATTAATTTCATCGTAAATACTACCTCCCGATTTACTAGTATATAAACCTTTTATTAAAACAAAATGAAGTATACAATAAATCATAAATATAAAAATAGGAATAAAATATTTCAATACTTTTTCATTATTTTTTTTCAATATAAACATTAATATTAAAAAATATACTCCCATAAATAATGGTTTTAAAATAGTAGATAGTGATATATCAAAGTTTAAAACATTTCTTAATAAATATGTTAAATTATCTAAAAATGGTGACACAATTATAAAAATTAATAATATATTATATATTTTTTTATATCCCTTTTTCATTTTTTTTACCCCCTTTAAATATAATCTTTAATACGGTATCAATTATATTATATCTAATAATTATTAACACTAAAAATAAAATTCTTATTAATATACAAATGAATTCTATTTTTATACAATACTTAGTTATCAAGTATATTATAACACCTAATGTTATAGTTAAAAATTCAAATTTAAAATTTTTAATTTCAAAAACTTTTCCCTTTAAAATAACTTTCGAATTAAAGTAATGTAGTCCAAATAAAAATATATATGAAATTACTGTAGAAACAGCAGCTGCAATGTAACCATATTTAGGTACAAATATTATATTTAATACTATATTTAACACCGCAGATAAAATAGTATTAATAGTTATATTTATAGTTTTCTTTTTATATAAAGAATAATTTATATATATTTGATATAAGAAAACAAACATATATCCAAATGCAAGCAATGGTACTATTGAAAGGGCTTCATAGTACTCTGATGAAATTATTAATTTTGCAAAATTTTCTGCAAAAAAAGTTATACCTAAAAATGCAAATAAAATAATTTGAAAATATTTTTTTAATAAACTTTTAACCTTATCATAATTACCCTCATTTGAATAAAATACTGGCGCCCAAGAAAGATTAATTGCATTTATAAATAATAGTAATATTTCAGCAATCTTAGTAGCAAATGCATAAATTCCCATTGAAGATGTACCTATATATTGATTTATAGTAAGTTTATCAAAATATGTTAATAAATAATTAGAAAGTAAATGCACTACAATTGGTACAGAATACAACAATACATTTTTAAGAATAACTCTATCAAATTTTTCACTAAATACTTTTTTATATTTAAAAAATAAAAACGCTACTAAAACTAAATTAAAAAATAAAATACATAAAATTCTTATATAGGCACCATCAGTATCTTTAAACATTAAAACTAATATTATTGTAAAAATTGTATTTAATATTAAGGGTAAATTTTTTACCATCAAATATCTTTTAGCATTTTGAGTTGCAGTTAAATATCCACTATAGTATTCAATAAATATATTTAAAAAAGTACCAATTAATATTAAGATTAATAAAATGTTTGAGATATTTAAATAACTACTTATATAATTTCTTAAAAGAAATATTATTACAAATGATATAGCATTATATATTAAGATAAATGTTATTGTTGTTTTTACAAATGATTTATAATTAATACCTTTATCATAATAAAATCTTGATGAGGCTGTGGTAAAAGATAGTGAAAGTATAATTGTTAAAATATTAACTGTTGATGTGAAAAAGTTTACAATTCCATATTCTTCAGTTTTTAAAATATAGGTAAAAATTGTTAGAGAAAGAAATGATACTATCATTACAATTATACTAGATAAAGTATAATAAAAAGCATTTTTTAATATCTTATTTTCCACATCCATAAATTCAACTCCATCAACCTAAATTAGTTTTAATATAATTAATCATATTTTGATAGTATTTTTTCATAATATCAAAGGCTATTTCATATTGTACATAATTACTTTTATTTATTTCATTTAAAACATCACATAATTCATTAAATACATATTTATTATTTTTATATATTCCAACTTTAAAAAACTTTTTCTTAATAATTCTTATATTTTTTCTAAAAAAAGTATTTTTATAATCTACTTTTAATTCATTATAAGCCGTTATTTTAGGAAGCGCTAAGGCATTATTTACTCCTCTACCACGGCCATCTTCCTCTATTAAAATAGATAAATTTCTAATACTTAAATTATATATATGAGCATGAACACGATACCCTATATGTAAATCACAATCGTTATAAACTTCAAATCCATCAGCTGAGTCACTTATATTTACAAATTCTATATCATTTTGTATTAAAAATTTTTCTAATTCTAAATATTTGTTTTCTAATTTTAAATTTTCTCTTCTATGAAAAACAAACTTTATATTGGCATTTTTATACTTATTTTTAACCAATAAAATAATTTTTTTCGCCTGTTCAATATTACCTAAATTTGCTGGATCAGAAATACATATTTTATTTATATTAAAATCAGTATTCAAAAATTTTGGCTTTTTATCTATAGATTTAATATCATACCAGGCAGGACATCCTGTCATATAACCATTCAAAAATCCATTTACACTTAAAGTTTTTACAGAGTACCAATCTCTACAGCTTATTAATTTACAATCATTATAAATTTTATTTATTAATTCCATAGTTTTAGGTTCAAAAACAACATATTTATATATATAATCACTAATAGCTGAAACACCATACCAACCACAACCAATTGGTACAATTTTCGTTTTGATTTTTGATAAATCTGGCACTAACGGCATTATATCGGGATATAAATTTGATGTATATGCAGGTCCCCCTGCAATTATTAATGCATCTGAATTATTTATATCTTCGATATACTCTTCTAATGAATATTTTCTTTTATATTCCTTAATTTCACAATCTTTATATATAAATTTTAATAATTCTATAGTTCTTTTTACAATCAAAAAATCTCCTGCATTTACATACGCTCCAGATAATATTGAAAATTTCATTCTAATACTCCTCACTATTTTTTTAATTTTTCTAAGAATATTTGATCAACAGGTATTTTAAATAATTCTTGTTTTGCTTTAATAGTTTCATCATCGAGATTCCACCATTCACTTTGCTCTAATTTTCGTGAAATTTCTTGGGAAAATCTTGGTTTTATTTTTTTAGCTGGTACACCTGCTACAATAGAATATGGTTCAACATCCTTTGTAACAACTGCCCCTGCTCCTATTATTGCACCATTTCCAATGGTAACTCCAGACAAAATTATCGCACCGCAACCAATCCAAACATCATTTTGTATAATGGTTTTTTCAACATCTCTTTTTTCATCCTGTTCTACTATACCAAAGTTTTTTCTATATGTAAATGCATGACTAGATATTGTATTAATAGGATGTGATACTGCACCTATTGTTACATCCCATGAAATAGAGCAATATCTTCCTATTTCGCAATCTCTAATTTTTGAATATCTACCAATGGATGTTCTTTTCCCTATTTTGCTATTAACTATAGACGTAGAATGCGCTACATTACAATACTCTTCGAATGATGAATTAATAATTTCTACATTTCTTGCAAGAGTACAATTATTGTTTTTAATTTTTTTCAAATATGCAATGGTTTTAATTCTATTTAAAATTCCCATATTATCACCTAATTTACTAAAATATTAATTTGCATTTTCAATATATGATATATATTCTTCTAATTTAATTCCTCTTGGAACATTAATTCTTTTTAATTTAAGTTTATTATAACTCATATTTTCCATTCCCCCTGATACTAAAACAGCATATTCATATCCACTTTTAGAAGCTGCTTCAATTATTTTACTGTCATAGTTTCCATATGGATAAGAAAGAGTAGTAACTGGTTTATTTAGAATCCCTTCTAAATATTCTTTTGATTCTTTTAATTCAGCATATGCATCAGAATATTGCATTTTAGCTAATCTAGGATGTGTTTTAGTATGCGAACCTATACGAACTAACCCAGAAGAATCCAACTCTATAAGTTGAGTTTCGCTTAAATAATTAATATAACGTTCAGCTGTATAATCAGTAATCATAAATAAATTAACTTTAATATTATATTTTTTTATAATAGGATAAACTGTAGTATAAAAATTTTTAAATCCATCATCAAAGGTTAAAACAACTATTTCTTCATTACTTTCTTTATAATTATCCAACTCATCTAAAAATATAGTTTTAATATTATTATCATGTATATACTTCATTTGTTGTTCAAAATCAGCAACATTTAAATTATTAGATTCCGACGTACCAATTATCTCATCTGATATTGAATGGTACATAAGTATTGGAAAGTTATAATTATTTTTATTACTGCAGCCGGTTAAAGTAATAAAAATCATAATAATTAAAGATTTAAAAACTTTACTCAAACATTTCATAATTTAATATTGTATCATCTGCTATATCAACTGCTGCTTTCCTTCCTATTATTTTGTCTATTTGTTGTGGACTTATACCTGTTCCTGGTCTTTTAAAAGTTAATTTTTCCTTTGTTATAATCTCACCTTTTTTTATATTAACTAGCGAAACTATTGATCTTCTAGCATTACTTCTTGATTTATTTTCTGATTCTAAACATTTTAAATCATAATTTCCCCTTATAGAGTTAATATAGTATATTGAAGAAATTATATTTTTTATATCTTTTGGATCCATTGCATGATAGTGATCATTTCCTTTTAAAGTTTTATCTAAAGTATAGTGTTTTTCTATAACTTTAGCGCCTAAATTATATGCTGTTTTTAAAATATCATAATTCTCATCCGGTTTTGTATGATCTGAATAACCAATTATCAAATCTGGATATTTATTTTTTAAAGTTACAATTTTATTTAGATTTGCATGTTCATAAGGAGTTGGATACTCTAAAACACAATGTAATAATACTAACGGTTGATTATTGTATTTTTTTATTGCATTTACTGCCATATCTATTTCATCCTCATTGGAAGCTCCAATTGATAGTAAAATTGGTTTATTTTTTTTAGCCTGATACTCAATAAAAGGTATATTACTTAGATCAGATGAAGATATTTTATAAACATCCATTAATTCATCTAAATAATCTGCTGATTCGTAATCAAATGCAGTAGAAAGGAAAATGATTCCTATTTCATCACAATACTCTTTTAATTCTTTATATTCATTATAACCAAACAAATCAAATTTTTTAAAAAGTTCAAATTGACTAGTAGTAGGTTCTTCATTAATATCCCAGTAATATGGTGATTGTTTTGCGGCTAATGTTTCTGCTTTATACGTCTGAAACTTAACAGCATGTGCACCAGCTATTTTAGCCTCTTTTATCATAAGTTTAGCAGCTTCCATATTAGATATATTCATTTTTTTAGCTATATCATAATAATTTACACCGACTTCTGCAATAAGTAAAAATTCATTATTATTTAAATAATCTATTATCTTTTTCATATTCTACTCCCCTAATATTATTTTAATTTCATTATTAATTCCACTTTTTAAATCGTTTTTTAACATTAAATTTCTCATTTCATTTCTTATATAAGGTGTCTTTATTAGCCAATCTAATGTTTTTAATATTGTATCTTCACTAACCTTATCTCCAATCCCAATATTTAAAAACCCATTATCCATTTGGGCAAATGTATGCAATAATTCTCTTTCATTTTGTGCCATTACAATGGACGGAACTCCTAAACTAGCTAACTCATAAACAGTTCTACCTTGCGACGTAAATGCTATATCCGCCTGTTGCATATAATCACTTACATTATTAATGTTTTTATAAATATAAATATTTTTTTCAGGAATATCATATAAATCATGTTCTTCACAATTATAACCAATTCCTACAATAAAATTAAACCTTATATCACCGTAATTATAATTTTTTATTGCATTATATATTCTTTTTGCATTATTTAATGGATCAGTTCCTCCAAACAAAACAACAACATTAGAAACTTTTTCTGAAAAATTTTTGGGTTTTTTTAATAAAAACTCATCTCTCAAACATATATATTTATGTCCACTATAAACATTTTTAGCATAATTATTGACATTATCACTATATAAAGCATTTATAACTGCATCAGCGTATTTTGAACCTTCTCCTAAGTCCTCAATAGTTATAACTCTATTACATAATTGTTTTAATTTCAATATATACTCTTTATTTGTGTCCAAGCAATCATTAACAACTATATCTGGGTTATTATTTTCTATTAATTTTAAAAATTCTTCATCATTCTTAACTATTTTAAATTTAAGAAATGATTCCTCTAATTTTTTTATACCCTCGATTGATTTTTCTGTTGTTACAATTAGTACATCATGCCCTGTTAAATTATGAGCTAAAGTAATACAATGAGAAATATGTCCCATTCCTATTTCCTTATATCCATCACATCTTAAAAAAATTCTTTTTGATTTTAATCTAGATTCACAAACTATCCAATCACTTATATTATCAATATCAACTGCTTCAACATCTGGCATTTCATATATAGAAATTTTTTCTCCCATTCTACTGTTTTCTGTAACATAATATCTATTTGATATCAAAAATGCGCCAGCCTCTAAATAGTATGGTGGTAATTGTTGTCTATTTAACCTTTTTTGATACATTGGAAAAAATCCGTTATTATTTTTTCCCCAAGCAAGATGTGGTGAATTTACAGCACTTATTACAGTGTCATAACTATTATCAATAAAATATTTAAGTGCGTTATCCAATGTAGATATTGTAAGTAATGGTGATGTTGGTTGTAATGTTATAACAATATCATACTTATAATTACTAATATTTTCCATTTTTACAGTAGCATCATATATAACAGGATCTAAAGTTACATCATCTGCAGAAAGTTCTTCACCTCTCATAATAGTTTTAGCACCATACATTTTAGCAATACTAGCAATCTCATGATCGTCTGTAGTGACAACTACATCAGTTATATATTTACAATTAAGTGCATTATTTATTGAATAATAAATAAGCGGCTTCCCAGCAATAAATTTAATATTTTTTCTTGGAATTCCCTTTGAACCACCTCGTGCGGGAATTACTGCTAATATTTTCATAAATACCTCTTTTCTTACTTTATTTTATATTATACCAACTTTTACTGATTAAGTAAATTACTCAAGGAAAAATAGATAAAAAAACAAAATTTAAGAGCAATTTATTATCTTCAATTTCTATCATTCTTATAGTTCCATAAACTCTTACAACATGAATCATATTTATATTAACTATCATCTATTACACTTATCATAATACCTATAGTGTACCAATCTTCCAAATTCCATTTATATTTTAACAGTCAAAAAAAGTATACTTTATTTAAAAAGTATACTCAAATAAAATTATAAACGTAATTATATTTTCAAATGTTTTCTTACAGCTAAATAGCTTCCAAACATACCTACCAACATTCCAATAACTAATAATATTCCTGAAACTATATATATAAATGGTTCTGGTGTAACAAGTCTTATAAATGGAGAAAATAATTGACCATTAAAGCTTTCAAATAGACCTACATATCCATATGTTGTTACAAGTATAGGTATTATAGAACCAAATATACCTAAGAATAAGCCTTCACATATAAATGGTACCTTTATATTAGTATTAGATGCTCCTACAAGTCTCATTATCTCTATTTCTCTTTTTCTTGAGAAAATAGTTATTTTAATTGTATTAGAAATTAAGAATGATGTTACAAGTATTAAAGCAGCTACTACCCCAATGCTTATTTTTCTAATTACATCAAATAATGATATAAGTTGTCTTACCATATCTTCACCATATTGTATTAATTTAATAGTTTCCTTATTTAAATCTAAATTACCTATTTCATCAGCAACTCTATCGATATGTTTTAAACTTGTAACTTTAACTTGAATTGTAGGTTGTAAAGGAATCTCATCTTCTTGCCATTTTCCATCTTCCGTTTTCCACTCACCCATTATATTGTTATAAACATCAGATGATTCCATCATATCTTCTGCAATTGATACTTTAGACTTAAATTCAGTGTGATCTCTATCTACACCATCTATAAGATTTATTTTGCCCATATATTCAAGGGCAGTTTCTTCGGTTGTAGTTTTATCTAAAAATACAACAATAGTTACATCCTCTTCAACAAGTCTAGTAAAATTATTAACATTATAAGATAAAATTACAGCAATAGAAACAACTATTAAAGTAATTGTTATACATGATATTGAAGCAATAGAAAGCGAAAAGTTTCTAAAAACACTTTTAAATGCATCTCTTATATTTCTCCCAAAAATCCTAATTGCTTTCATGTTTATAAGTTCCTTTCTTATAGTCTTTTAAAATTCTACCAGAATCAAGTAATATTACTCTTTTTCCCATTTTTTCTACTATTTCAGTATCATGTGTAACCATTATAATAGTTGTTCCTAACTTATTAATTTCTTCTAACACATTCATAATTTCCATACTAGTATCTTTATCTAGATTTCCTGTTGGTTCATCACAAATTAAAAGTTTAGGTTCATTTACAATAGCACGCGCGATTGCAACTCTTTGTTGTTCACCACCTGATAATTGAGTTGGATATTGCTTAGTTTTACTTTTTAATCCAACAAGATCAAGCACTTTTATTACTTTCTTATATACTTCAGATTTTGGAAGCCCAAAAACCTCTAATGCGAAAGCAACATTTTCATAAACATTAAGTTTTTGAAGTAATTTAAAGTCTTGAAATACCACTCCCATTTTTCTTCTTACTTTATAAACTTTCCAATTTTTAAGTCTTGCTACATCTACTCCCCCTACTATTATTTTACCACTAGTAGGTTTTTCTTCACGATATAACATTTTTATAAGTGTAGATTTACCACATCCAGTTGAACCTATTATAAAGACAAAGTCACCCTTTTCAATAGATAGATTCATATCATTTACAGCTGTTACACCATTTTTATATCGTTTATTTACGTTTTGAAATCTAATTAAATCCATTACTTTTCCTCCATAAATTCTTATAAATTTTTTAAAGCACTATTTATAAAAATATCTATATCACCATCTAATACCTTATCTACATTAGATGTTTCTATATTTGTTCTATGATCTTTTACAAGTGTATATGGGCACATAACATAGCTTCTTATTTGAGACCCAAAATTAATATCTGCCATATTTCCTTTTAAACTTTCTAAATAAGCATTTTGTTTTTCTAGTTCTTTTGCATATAATTTACTTTTTAGTACTTCCATAGCTCTTTCCTTATTTTGAATTTGACTTCTTTCATTTTGACAAGTTACAACTATTTTCGTTGGCAAATGAGTTATTCTTACCGCTGAATCCGTAGTATTTACACCCTGTCCACCACATCCACTACTTCTATATACATCAATTCTAATATCCGTCTGTTTTATTTCTATATCTATATCTTTACTAATAAGTGGTGTAATATCAACTCCCGCAAAAGATGTATGTCTTCTTGAATTAGAGTCAAATGGTGAAATTCTAACTAATCTATGTATACCTTTTTCACATTTTAAATAACCATATGCATTTATTCCTTTAATAAGCATAGTTACACTTTTTATTCCTGCTTCTTCTCCTTGTTGCATATCTGTAACTTCCATCTTATAATGTTTTTTTTCACACCATCTTTGGTACATTCTATAAAGCATCTGTGCCCAATCACAAGATTCAGTCCCACCTGCTCCTGGATGTATTTCAAGTATTGCGTCTTCTTTATCATAAGGTTTATTTAAAAAAGTTTCTATTTCTAAGTTATCGATATTTTGTTTTATTTCTAAAAGTTCTTCCTCTACTATATTTTTTATTTCTAAGTCATCATTTTCTTTCAACATATTTACAAGTTCTAAATTACTTTCAATTCTATTTTTTAAACCTGTTGTTTTTTCTAACTGTTCTTTTAATGAATTTAGTTCTAAAATAACTTTTTCGCTTTCACTCTTATCATTCCAAAATGTTGGCTCTGATACTTTTTCTTCTAACTTTTTAATCTTTAATTTTTTATTATCAGGGTCAAAGCAACCTCCATAATTCATTTATTCTATTATCTAAATCATTATATATATTAAGTAACTCATAAATTTCCATACCATTCACCTATAGTATTATAACATTAAATATATATTTTTTCTAGTACATTTATGTTTGTATTAAAAAAGTATTAGTTTTTACTAACACTTAGGTTGTATTGTAAATGATATTTATTCATTTCTGTGATTAAATACTTTGTTTTAAAAAAAATCAAATTACTTAAATCAATTTAATTTTTCTATTTGATCTATAGGTAATTCTGTTACTTTAGCTATAAAATCTATTGTTGATCCCTCTTCTAACATATTTTTAGCTATTTCTATATTTCTTTGTTTTATTCCTCGTTCTAAGCCTTGTTCTAAGCCTTGTTCTAAACCTTTTCTTGTGGCTTCACTCATCCTACTATTAAATATTTTTCTTTCATCTTCTTCTTTACTCATATACTCTTGAAAGTCTATATCGCTATTTACTACTATTACTTTATCCATATATTTTTTTACTA
>JAMPDH010000023.1 GCA_023665725.1 Clostridium sp.
TTATACAATATATTTCAATAAAAGAAAAGACCATTGACTTTGTCAACAGTCTGAATAATTATTTTTTTAAAATAATTACTTTTTTATTTCCATATTTTTTTGTTTTAAACACATTTAAGCTAGTATTTACAGTATCAAACTCATATTCGCAAATTATTATTCCATTTTCTTTTAATAAGTTAAATTTTTCTATTAAATTGATAGACTCATTCAATAAATTCAATTTATAAGGTGGATCTAAAAAAATTATATCGAATTTAATTTCTTCATTTTTAAATTTATTAAGCGCACCTTTATAGTCATCTTGTATTAACGTATAATTATCTATACCCTTTAAGTTTTCCTTTAATACTTTTTGTATTTGTGCACTGTTATCTACAAAATAAGCATATCTTGCACCATTACTTAGTGCCTCAATTCCAAAAGATCCACTACCTGCAAATAAATCTAAACATGTACTGTTTTTTATATAAATTTGTATAGTTGCGAATATAGACTCTTTTACCCTATCCATAGTAGGTCGGGTACCTTCTATATTAAATCCTTTTAATATTTTTCCTTTATATTTTCCACTTATAATTCTCATGATACCACCAATAATACTATATCACATTTATTTTAAGGTTGTTAATACATTTTGTACCATTTCTATTGTTTTTAAAGCATCCCCTACTTTATCTGTAAATTTAAGTCTATAGTTATGTTTGACTTCCTCCTCAAAAGTTGAAAACATTTCTGGTGTTCTATTTAATATTTTATACCAATATGAATTTTCCCTTATATATTTTTGATAATTAGGATTATTTTTTATTTTAAATTGAAGTTCTAGTATCATTAATCCTCAAAATGTTTATACATAGGTCTCGGTTTATATTCTTCTTTTTTGGTATCTTTAGAACCCATTTCACCAACTACGCTTAAAACTCTTTGTATACTTTCTACACCATTTTGTATTGAATCTAAATCTAATGATTTTAACCATGTTAAAAATCCTGCAGTAGTAGCTGTATCTGCTACTACTTTTTCCTCTTTTTTTGTAATATAATCTTTCCAAGCATTTTCGTCTTCACCATATAAGTCATATATTTCATAATACTTTTGCCAATTCATATTTCCAGAATTTACATGTGAAATTAATGATGGATTTTTCCTAACAAATTCTTTAAACTCTTCCTTTTTATTCACAACTATCACCTAAATTATTATATGTTTTTATATATAAATGTTTAACTAATAAGAATTTTAATATAAATAAAAAATCTATTTAAATAGATTTTAGTTTGTAATTTTATCTTTTACTTTATTTTTAATTCTTTGAATTGCATTATCGATTGACTTTTTATCTTTATCTAGAATAGCAGCTATTTCTTTATAATTAAACCCACTTACTCTTAAATCAAAAACTTGGCTTTCAAATTCAGTTAATACTTCATGTGCTTGTTTTATTATTTCCCTTTCTGTTTCTGTATTTATCATTAATTCTTCTGGATTATAGCTATTATCCTCTACAGAATGTTCGAAGTTATCCTCCTCACCTATTTGAAATGATATAGATTCATTTAAAGTCTTATGTTTTAATCTATACGTGCTTACTACCAAACTTATTATTCTCCTTTGAACACATTTTTTTGCATATGTAGGAAAACTTGCTTCTTTATCTTGATCATAACTTTTAAGTGCAAGATTAAATGCGAGCATACCTTCTTGTATTAAATCATTAAGTTCTAAGCCCCTATTTTTACAATGTTTATAAAGGTCAGTTGAAGTCTTAACTATTAAAGGCCTATATTTTTCAAAAAGTATTTCATTAGCTTCTTCATTATTTTCTGATACATAATTTAAAAGTTCATAATCATTATAATCTTTATATTCCATTTCTTTGCCTCATTGCTTCATATATCATTATACCAGTAGAAACAGATGCATTCAAGCTATTTATTTTACCTTTCATTGGAATACTGGCAATAAAGTCACACTTTTCTTTAACTAATTTACTTATTCCATCTCCTTCATTACCTATAACAAGCACTATATTTCCTTTGTAATCTATTTGTGTGTAATTTATACCCAACATATCTGTCCCCACAATCCAAAATCCTTTTTTCTTCATATACTCTATGGTATTTGAAATATTAGTAACCCTTACTATTTTTGTATTCCATATTGCTCCTGCTGATACTTTAACTACTGTAGAGTTTACCGATACACTTCTATCTTTTGGTATTATAATTCCATCAACTCCAGCAGCCTCTGCTGTTCTTATTATTGCCCCAAAATTATGTGGATCCATTATATGATCTAAAATAATTATTAATGCATTATCTTTAATAATATTGTCTATATCATAGTAATTATAATCATCTATTTTTAATATTACACCTTGATGTTCACTATCTACAATTTTGTCTAACTCATATTTTTCTAAATAATCAATCTTCACATTTTTAGATTTAAGTTTATCTATAATCTCTTTATCATTAAATTGTTTATACAAATATGCATTTTTAATTTTTATTTTTTCTGGTAACTCTTTTACTACATTTTTTCCATATATATACACTGTAATCCCTCCAAGATATAATTCATAACTTCATTTAATCTAAAGATATTTTCTTCTAAATAAAGATATCCAATAACTGCTTCTAATCCTGTTGAATATTTATAAGTTATTATATCAGTATTTTTAGGATGTCTATTTCCTTTATGATTACGGGCTCTAGCAATTATCCTTATTTCTTCTTCATTAAAAAAATTTTGTTCTAACATCTTTTTTAATATTTCAGCCTGTTTTTTTGCACTTACAAAATTTATAGCAACCTCTTGCAACTGTTTTACTTTTATAATATTACTTTTAAGTAAATATTTTCTAACATATATCTCATATACTGCGTCTCCTATATAAGCAAGTGATAAAACATTTAAATTCTTATAATTCATATTCTTTTATCCTATCAAACGTTATTCCTTTTATATTGCCTTCTTTTAAATCATTTAAAATTACATATGCTGCCTTTTCATAATCAATATCTCCACCTTTACATAAGCAGCCTCTAATTTTTCCTATTTTTTCTAAATTTACAGCAATATCACTATCAACTGAATCCATGTCATATCTTTTTTTTAGTATATCAGGATAATAATTATAAAGTGTATTTAATATATATTCTACTACACTAAATATAGGTAATATTTCTTCTTTTATTGCTGTAAGGCTTGCTAAATTATAAGCGACCGTTTTTTCTTCTAATTTTGGCCAAAGTATCCCAGGAGTATCTAAAAGCTCTATGTTAGTATTTATTCTAATCCAAGATAAATTTTTAGTTATGCCTGGTCTATTTCCAACATTAACAGCTTTTCTATCAACAAGCCTATTTATCAAAGTTGATTTCCCAACATTTGGTATTCCCATAACTAAGACGCGCGCTGAACGAGCAATCATGCCTTTGGAAATGCGTTTTTGGTTTATATAATTCATTATCTCATTTGTTGCATTAAATATTGGTTTTAGATTTGTATTATGTGCCAAATCAACACTTATTACTTTATACCCTTTTTTTTGATAATATTTAATCCATTTATCAGTTTCTACTTTATCACATAAATCCATTTTTGTCATTATTAATATTCTAGGTTTATTTTTAATTATATTATCTATATCTCTAACCTTAGAAGAATATGGCATTCTAGAATCAATTATTTCATATATTAAATCCACTTTATCTATATTTTCAGAAATTAATCTTTTGGTTTTTGCCATATGTCCTGGATACCAGTTTATATTTGTCGAATTTTGTCGATTGTCCATTTTTTCACTTCCTTACTTTTCTTTTTCACTTTGTGCAGTTAATCCTAAAAACTTATTATTCCATTTTTTTGTTTGTCCTTTTATTAAAGATTTTGAATATATAATAGTTTCTTTATTTATTTCTTCACTTTCTAACTCATTTTTGTAAAATTCTTTTATCATTTCCTTTTTTTCATATAGTGAAATTGCTTTATCAAACTCATGAGCAGTATAAACTCTTATTGAAGTATAACCTTTATTTAATGCTAAAGTTTCAAAAAAATCAAATATTTTAGAACCACATCCCTAGAAACGTTTCTACCACCTTCATTTTGAACTATTCGAAATTTTCGAATAGTTGACTCTTCAGTTAATTCATTATCATTATATATTTTTTTAATATGATAATTTATTGTGTTAATTTCTACCTTATATAAAGTAGATAACATTTTTTGAGTAAGCCAAATATTCTCATCTTCATATCGTACTTCAATTGCCTCTTTATCATCCCCAGTTGCAGCAATAAAAGTTAAATATTCAGCTGCACTCGATCTTATTGTTATTTCTTTTTTATTCATTTATATCACTTCCTCTTTACAATTGGTTTTCTTTTATTTCGCAATTTAAGTCCCCTATTTAAAAACATTCCATCTTGTATGCCATCAGCTTTTCTCCACTATGTGCACCCAAATTTTTTCATTTTTAATTCATCTAAAAATTCAAAAACTCTTTTCACTCAATCCCCTTATTTATATTAAATATAACATTGCCAACTGATAATAATAATTTTTTTATTTAACATTATAGAATCTGTAGTTGTGTTATCAACTAATATTATAGCTTATTTTCCTACATTTCGTAACTATTTCTACTTAATTAATAGAAACTTTTAATTTTTTAAAATATAAAATTATGTTTAGTTAATTATATTACTAATTTATAACTTAGATAATCTTTTATTATCATTCAATAAATTATTACTTATAAAACCTTCACTTTCTTCTAATTAAATAAAAATAAGCAAATCTATTATGACCTGCTTATCAACTTAAATAAATTATAATTCATTATCCTTTTATAGAATACTCTACCTGTAATTTATTATTTACAATAGCTATCTATCCTATCACTATCATATTTTTGATTTTTAATTACTATAAACATTTCATTATCCTTATTAACATTGCATCTAACTACATCATAAAATGGTGTATCATAATATATAACATTATCTCCAGAAACTTTGACCAAAGCAAATCTAGGTGCTTGATGTATATTTACCACTCCAATATAATCTATTGATATTAATAATAAAGTAAATACAATAAAATATCCAAAATTACAAATTAATCTTTTTATATAAGTTAATTTTTTTGTAAATTTACTGACACCTATTAATGATACTATGACACCAAGTACAGAATAAATTGATCCCCAACTGCTTTCACTTGGAAATATAGCAACTGCTGTTATTGAAATCAAAACTCCAAATATTATTGATATTAAACCAATAAAATTATTTCTACTTTCTATTTTTTCATTAGTATAGTTGATTGTATTAATTATATTTTCTTCTAATTTTTCTTGATACTTTTTTATATCAACCTTTTCACCACTCATTAAATCATTAAGTGTAATTCCAAGTTCAACACATAAAGGTTTAAATAAAGATAAATCAGGCATATTTCTTCCATTTTCCCAATTTCCAATGGTACGATCTGATATGCCTAATCTTTCTGATAATTCTTGTTGTGTCATGTTTTTTTCTTTTCTACATTTTGCAATAAATTTTCCAATTTTTACTTGATCCATAATTTTACTCCTTTCATATTAACATCATATAAAATGATTATTAATTTTAACAGGAAATGTATCAAGGGTTAATAATAATTTATAATTTAAATCTTTAATTCATAATCAATAAAGTTTCCTGCAAAAGGTGTTTCTTTGTTTTCTCTTATATTAACCTTTTTCATACCTACACTTTCATAATTTTTTTGTGCTGCATAAGTTATTTCATTAGTTGTAACAATAATTTTATTAAAATTATCCGCTTTTATTCTTTTAATTGCTTCCTCTAATTGTCTTTTTCCGTAGCCATTTCCTTTATATTTAGTTAAAATACAATTATGACCAATTATTGCATATTTTGGTTTATTTCTAGGATCCCAAGAAATATGGCCTATTGGAATACCATTTAAAACCGTTATAAATATATATTTCCCAACAGAATCTAAATTTTCATAAAAAAAGTCATCATATTCCTTCCAAGAATCTTCCCAATTTTTAATACATTCTTTATTAAAAGAATAAGCATCTTTTAATTGATTATATAAAGTACCCCTAGGAAACTCACTTATATTTTTAAATTCTATCATATTATCAACTCCATAAACTGTAATTTTTTAGTTTCTTATAATTTCCATTAATCAAATTCCTTAAAACATTTAATTATATTTCCATTTTTTGCATTTATATAATATTCATATTGCTTATAATTAAAATCAATTTCATATACTTCTTGTTTAAATTCATAATCCAGTTCAATACTTAAATCATGAATATCGTTTTCATTGATACCAATATCTTTTAAAGCAATATTAAGAGCATCTATTTTAGAAATATAATTGTTAGCATTTGAATTTGAGTTACTATTTTCATTATTAGATGGTAAATTACTATTTAAATTAGTGTTTTCAATTAGCGTATTTTTATCATCAGATTAATTATTATATAAATTATAATTTCTATTTCTTAGTAGTAGTATAGTAATTACTATTAATAATAAAGCAATAATAAATAATAAACTTGGTACAATTAATTTTTTTATATCAAATTCTTTTTTCATTTTTTTCTTCTTATATATCTTTTATTTATAACATAGAAAGGTTAAAATTTTTATAACCTTAATATTTAAATTATTTTCTTATTATTTTATAAACTTTTTGTTTAGTATGTTTTTCTATATTTTCTCTTTCTAATAATAATCTTTTTGAATATTCTAAGTCTTTAACTAAATGCTTTTCTATAATATCTAGCTTTTTTAAAAAATTTTTAAATTCATCTGTTTTTATATATTTATTATTATAAAGAAAAAATTCTTCCCTTAATAAATAAAAATGTTTTAAAGAATTTTCACAAACTAATTTTAATGAAGTAATAATATCCGTTTCTGTTTTCATTTGCTTCAAGTACTGTGGTACAATCAAAGTCGCATTATTTTTTAAAGTCATATTATTTCTAAAAGTTTGTATAGAATTGTTTAATAAAATAGAACTTACTAAACAACCAAATAGTTTATTTCTAAAAAACCTTAAAGGTAATAAACTGCCTACTACTTTTAATACATTAGTAAAAAAATTAGAAAAATAGTTCATTTTTAACTTATACTTAATTTTATCATTATATTTTCTAAGTATTTCATCTACTTTTTTTAAATATTTTCCTTGTTTTTCCAATTCTTTGCTTATTAGTCCTATTCCTTTATCAATTTCATAACTATCTATATTTACTTTTTCATCTACACTTTTTTCTTGTTCTTTATTATCAATATTATTTTTTTGTTTTAATTCTTGTTGTTTAAAATAAATATTACTACTTTCTGTCATAACCTGTTCTAAATTAAAATTAATTTTTTTATTTGCTCCATTGTGCGAATTCTTATTTTGATTTATATAACTTTTCTTATCTTTATTACTATTATGTATTACTTTTTTTATGCCCTCATACGCTGTTATAACTTCTATTGGAAAAATAACCTTTTTATCATTTTTATTTACTTTATTTTTAACGTTTAAATATTTAATTTTTTCATTTATTTCATTAGGTATTATATTATTTTTTTTATTTTCTGTATTTACAATTTCATTAATTGATTTTTCATCGACTTTAGATATTTGTTTTAATAATATAATTTCATTTTCTTTATATAAAACAGCATTTTCTTTCGTTTTATTATCAATAATATTATCATTTTTAATTTTATTGTTCTGTTTTACATTACTTTTAAATTTCATAGATCTAGGGATATTATCAAAGAAACCAAATATAAATCCTACTAATACAGCAAAAAAATTACTTATCTTTGATTTCCTTTTAGGCGTTTTTAAGAATATTACCTTATTATAAACTTTTTCATTTTTTTCTAAAAATATTTTTTTGTTCTTTTTAAAAAAGTTATTTCTATAAAATATAAATCTACTTGTTTTATTTCCGACTTCAAACATTATTTTACAATTCCTATTTTATTAAATGGATATATTCTAAATACCCCAACACCTGTAATGTCTTTTTTAGATATTAAGCCAATTACTCTACTATCCTGTGATATTCCTCTATTATCTCCCATTACAAAATAATAATTGTCTGGAATAACATCATATCCTAAACTCTGTAAATAAAAATCACTTGTTTCTGGTATTAAATCCATATCGTCTATTTTTTCGTTATTGATATATAAATTACCATTTACATATTTAATATGTTCTCCAGGGAGTCCAATTACTCTTTTAATTAATTTCTTACCCTCATAATTAAATACAACTATATTAAATCTTTCAATGGATTTATCAAATTTTTTCAAAATAACAATATCCTTATCTTTTAAGGTCGGATACATAGAGTCACCACTTACCCTTACTGGCGTTATTATAAATGACCTAATTAGTACTACTATTAGTATTATTATAAAGTAAGGTATAAGTTCCTTCAAAACCTTCATATTCTTTTCTCTCCCCTTATATATGAAAAATAAGGCTTTGTCGCCCTATTATTTTGCTTCTTTAATTCTAGGCTTTTTAACAGATTTTCTTAAATATCCGCCTATTTTAGCACGTCTTACGACACCCTTCCTAATAACTTCTACTGAGTCAATTCTAGGTGAATTTACAGGAAATGTTCTTTCAACTCCTACACCACCAAATATTTGTCTAACAGTAAAATTTTTAGAAACTCCGTGCCCTTTTATAGCAATTACAATCCCTTCAAAAGCTTGAATTCTCTCACGATTTCCTTCAATAATTTTAACATTTACTTTAACTGTATATCCAACTCGAAATTCTGGAATATCAGTTCTTAATTGACTTTCTGTTATTTTATCAATCACGTTCATTCTTAAATTCCTCTCCTTTTCCATGGTAATCATAAGATTTTGTACTTTAGTTCTCAGCGGATTACATGAAAAATTTTACCATATATTTTAAATATATGCAAGAAAAAAGTATAATTTTACCTACTTCTTCTACGAGTCATGTCATCTTCATACTCATAATCATTCATAAATATAATTTTTTGTTTTAATTCTTCCTCTAAAAAATCTATTTTTTTTAAAAGTAACTTCATATATTTTTCATCTAAATATTTTTGATATTTATTAATTATTATACTTTTATATCTAGCTATTTCATTTAAAGCTTTTATAACATCAGATGAATCATTATCTTCATCCTCTAATACTTTGATCATTAGTCTAAGAAATGAATCCAATTTTCTTTTTATTTTTCTTTTTAATACTGTTTGTATAAAATTAGGATTAACTATAACCATAGAATTAACTTTAATTCCAGGGTAATTTATTTTATTTAAAGGCTTTATGTTAAAACCAGTATTATTATTATCAAATATAACATTTAATTTCGTTTTATTCTTAAATATAACATAACCTTTATTTCTCATCTAATTCATCTCTTTCTATTAAATCAGGCCTATTTTTTTTAGTTTTTTCTAATTGCATTTCATATCTATATTTTCTAATATTTTCATGGTGTCCTGAAAGGAGAACCTCTGGGACTTTCATTCCTTTATAATCAACAGGCTTTGTGTAAACAGGATAATCTAATAAATTATTATTAAATGTCTCATTCTCATATGACTCTTTTTCAATTACACCATCTATAAGTCTTATTATACTATCACTTATAGCCATTGCAGGTATTTCTCCACCTGTAAGTATATAGTCCCCTATACTTATTTCAATATCAGCAAGAGTTCTAATTCTTTCATCAAATCCCTCATAATGACCACATATAATTATTATATGTTTTTTATTTCTTAATCTAAATGCTTCTTTTTGATTATATCTAACACCTTGTGGTGTCATAAGTATAATATAACTATCTTCTGTTTTTATATTATCTATAGCATCAAATATTGGTTGGGGCATAAGTACCATTCCTCTACCGCCACCAAAACCATAGTCATCTACTTTTTTATGAGGATCTTTAGAATAGTCTCTTATATTATGGATATTTATTTTTACTTTATTTTTTTCTATTGCTCTTTTTATAATAGATTCGCTTAAAAAGCCATCAAACATCTTCGGAAAAAGGGTTAAAATATCTATTATCATATTATATACCCTCAATTTTTTCTATATAAATTTTTTTGTTTTTTAAATCTACTTTTTTTATAAACTCACTTATATTAGGTACTAAGTGTTTCTTTTCTCCAATAATAACTAATATATCGTGTGCTTTTGATACCAAAATTTCTTCTACTATTCCTATATATTTATCTAAAATATAAGCATGTAGTCCAATTAAATCTTCGTTAAAATATCCATCTATTTTTAAATCATCTTTATTTATATAAACTAGTTCATTTTTATATTCAAGTGCCTGATCAATATTATCTATTCCAGAAAATAAAATCATGTCATACATTTTATGTTTTCTATAAGTACTTATTATCATTTCTTTTTTTTTACTTCCTATATAAAGTTTAAAATCTTTTTTGAAAACATTTTCTTTATACTTAAAATCTGAAATAATTCTAAGTTCTCCCTTTAAAGCATGTGTATTAACTATTTTCCCAACATATATGTATTTCATGATTTCACCTACTTAATTCATATAAAATTATACTAGTTGCAACCCCTACATTTAAACTTTCACATTTTTTATTCATATCAATATAAATAAATTCATCACTAAGAGACAAGATATCGCTTTTAACACCTTTTCCCTCGTTACCCACTATTATAACAAATTTTTTTATCTTTTCAACATTTTTTATACTTTTTCCATAAGTTACTCTTGTACTCATTATTTTATATCCATTTTCTTTTAAATTTATCAAGAATGGTTTCAATTCTTTTATTAAAATATTTATACTAAAAATCATGCCTTGTGTCGCCCTTAATACCTTTGGATTATATAAATCAACAGTATCATTACTTAATATAATTGTATCAATATTAAATGCTACTGCGCTTCTTATTATAGTTCCAAGATTACCGGGGTCTTGTATATTATCAAGTACTAAAATTCTATTTCCAATCTCTTTTTCCTCTATTTTTTTACAAATTCCTATTATATTACTTGGTGTTTCTAAGCTACTTATATATTTTAAAACATTATGTTTTACATAGTTTGTTTCAACATTTAATTTTTTATTTACATTTTCTTCTAATATAAGTTCTTCTAATAATCCATTTTTATATGCTTCATCTACTAAATGCTCACCTTCAACTATAAACTTATTATTTAAATCTCTATATTTTTTTTCATATAATTTTTTTATATCTTTAATTTTTTTATTTTCTATAGAACTATATAGCATAATAACACCTACCAGATATATTTTAACACATTAATAAATCAAAAATATATATATTTTAATAAAAAGAAAAAGAAAACCAAATTAGTTTTCTTTTTTTCATCAATTATTTTTAAGCTGAGCTGCTACCTCTTCGGCAAAGTTTTCTTCTTTTTTCTCTATCCCTTCGCCTACCTCAAAACGTATCATATTTATTATTTCACCATTATTTTGACTTACATATTTAGCTACTGTTTCTTTGTTTTCAGCTTTTACATATATTTGATTTTCAAGGCATACTTCCTCATAATATTTCTTTACCTTTCCAGATAAAATATTATCTATTTTATCTGCTGGTTTTCCTTCATTAATTAGTTGTTCTCTCATTATAGATTTTTCTTTTTCTAATGCATCTGTTGGAACACTACTTTCTTTTACATAAAGTGGTCTCATTGCCGCTGCATGCATTGCTACATTAGAAGCAACTTCACTATTTGCACCTTTAAGTACTACTAATGAAGCTATTTTCCCACCCATATGTATATATGAACCAACTACTTCATTATCAGATAATGTAACTCTTTCAAACCTTCTTAGACTTAATTTTTCTCCTATTGTAGCAGTTTTAGCGATAATTAAATCGTTAAGAGTTCCTTCTTCACATGATAAATTCAATGCATCACTTACTGTTTTAACATCACTATTTAATATTACTTCCATTACTTTTTCTACTAATGATTTAAATGTTTCATTTTTGGCAACAAAATCTGTTTCTGAATTCATTTCTAAAACTATTGCTTTATTATCCTTTATGAGTATTGATGCAAGCCCTTCAGCAGCTATTCTTTCAGATTTTTTAGCGGCTTTTGCAACACCTTTTTCTCTTAGGTATTTCATTGCTTCTTCAATATCACCATTTTTTTCCTCTAGAGCTTTTTTACAATCAAGTACACCAGCTCCACTTCTATCTCTTAATTCTTTTACTAAATTTGTGTTTATCATATAAATTCTCCCTTTCTATGCAAAAAGATGATTCAAAATCATCTTTTAGTCTATTTTAAAGCATCTATTAATTCTGCTTTCTTCATTGTAGAATAACCCTTAATATTTTTTTCTTTTGCAGCCTCACGAAGTTCTGATACTGTTAACTTTGATAAATCAACTGTTTCTTTTTTACTTTCTTTAACAACAGGTTTTTCTTCTTTCGCAGGAGATACTTTCTTAGAACTATCCTCTTTAGCAGATGTTTCATCTGAAACTTTATCTACTTTATTAAATGATTTTTTTTCAAATGGTTTCTTATCTCTTGGTTTATAATCATCGAATCGTCTTGGTCTATCTTCTTTTCTTTTAACTGAATCAACAGCTTTTTGCATAATTTCGCTAGGATTTATACTTTTTTGTTTATCTTCAGTTACATAATCTACTATTTTTCCACCATTCGCTTCTACTATTGCATTTGCCATTACACCAATTATCAACTTAACAGCGCGTATAGCATCATCATTTCCAGGTATTACGTAATCAACCATATCTGGATCACAATTTGTATCAACTATTCCAAATACTGGTATATTTAAACTTCTTGCTTCACGTATAGCAATTTCTTCTTTTGATGGGTCTACTATTATCATAGCATTTGGTAATTTATTCATATTTCTTATACCAGATAATAATTTAGTTAATTTTTCATATTCTTTTTTTAATTTAATTACTTCTTTTTTAGGCAAAACATCAAATGTTCCGTTTTCTTCCATTTTTTCGATATCTTCAATTCTTTTAATTCTTTTTCTTATTGTTCTAAAATTAGTTAATGTTCCACCTAACCATCTTTCATTAACATAGAAAGATTCACTTCTTATAGCTTCTTCTTTTACTGCGTCACTAGCTTGTTTTCTAGTTCCTACAAATAAAACTTTTCCACCATCTTCTGCAATTTTTTTAAGTGCTGCATAAGCTTCCTCTATTTTTTTTGCAGTTTTTTGTAAATCGATAATATAAATATCATCTCTTGATGTAAAGATATACTCTTTCATCTTTGGGTTCCATCTTTTTGTTTGATGTCCAAAATGTACCCCAGCTTCTAATAAATAAGTCATTGACACTACTGTCATAAAAAATTCCTCCTTTTGTTATTTCTTCCGATCACTTCAACTTTTTACACCACCACTTTTGGCACTAGGCATAAAAATCCATGTCGTGTTTATTTAAAAAGCCAAAATCATTATATCATAATTATATGTTTTTTCAAGTTTTTTTATTTAATTCTTTATAAATTTGCTAATTTTTCTTTAATTATAGTGCTTACACTTGATAAATCTGCTTTACCTTTTAATAAAGGTGTTACTTTTGCCATTATCTTTCCAATGTCTTGGCTAGATATTGGTTTAACTTCATTAAATGTATCTTCTATTATTTTATTAATTTCCTCTTCAGTTAATTGAGTAGGCATATATTTTAAAAGGATTTCTACTTCTTTATTAGTTTTATCTACTAAATCTTGTCTACTTCCTCTTTCAAAATCTTTTATAGAATCTTTTCTAGATTTTATTTCTTTAGAAACAATATTTATAATTTCTTCATCTGTTAAATCTCTTTTTTGTTTTATTTCTTCTAATTGTATAGAACCTTTTAACATTCTAATTACATTTAAAAGCTCTTTGTTTTGATTTTTCATTGCATTTTTTAAATCAATTGATATTCTTTCCTTCATAATTTATCATTCCCTTCTGGTAAAAAAAGAACCAAATGGTCCTAATTATACATTCTTTCTCTCCTACGAGTATTTTTTATTCCTTCTTTTTTTGCTTTTCTTCTTTTAACTCCAGGTTTCATAAACCCTTCATTTCTTTCTCTTACTGTTTTTAGGAGGCCTTCTTTGGCAGTTTTTTGTTTAAAAGTACGTAATGCACTGTCAACATTTCCATTTCTTACAGCTACTGTAGCCATTAATAAATCCCTCCCTTCTCGTTTGCACTTATTATAACACTTGTTTTTATATATTACAATATTATTTTGCTTAAAAAATACTTATTTTATATAATTTTACTATAGTTAAACATTTATATTTACAAGTATTACATCTTCACCTATTTTTTCTATTTGTTCCCATTTTATTTCAATTTCGCCTTTAGTGCTGAAACGTGATAATATAAATTTACTTTTTTCAACTACTAAATTATTCATTCTTCCATCAACTGTTATTTCTACATCTATAATATTTCCTATTTTAGATCCATCTTTTACATTAACTACATCTTTATTTTGTAGATTTGATAAACGCATAAAACCACCTATATAATTTTATGTTTTTTTTAATTTATCATTCTTTTTATATTATTCAATCCACTTTTTTCTAATCTTGAAATTTGTGCTTGACTTATTCCTATTTCATCTGCTAGTTCCATTTGAGTTTTACCAAATATATATCTTTCTAGAATTATATATCTTTCCTTATCTCTTAATTTTTTTATTGCTTCTTTTAAAGCAAGTCTAATTTCTAAACTATATAATGAATTTTTTTTATCTTCTAATTGATCTTCTAAGTATATTGTATCTCCACCATCATTATATATTGCTTCTGCCATAGATACTGTTTCTTTTATAGAATCTAATGCATTAGCAACTTCATATTCGGTTAAACCAAGTGCATGTGCAATAGTTGCAATACTGGGTTCTTTTCCTAATGTATTTGTAAGTTCTTCTTTTTTCTTTAATGCTTTATATGCGATATCTTTTATACTCCTAGCAATTCTAATGCTGCTATTATCTCTTAAATATCTTTTTACTTCTCCAAGTATCATAGGAACTGCATATGTTGAAAATTTTACTTCATGTGAAAGATCAAAATTATCTATGGCTTTAATTAAACCAATTGTGCCTATTTGAAATAAGTCATCCATATTATCTGTCCTATTGCTATATTTTCTAAGTATAGATAAAACTAACTTTAAATTTCCATTTACAAGTTGCTCTTTAGCTAAGATATCGCCTCCTTGATATTTTTTAAATAATTTTACCATTTCTTCATTTGTTAAAACTTTTATATTCGCAGTATTCACGTTCGCAATTTCAACCTTGTGACGTGACATAAAAATCTCCTTTCATATCTATAAAGATACAAAAAGAGATTTATTATTCAAGATTTATATTATTATTTTAAATTTTCTATTTCTGAAACTGACAATTTTGTTACTTTTGATATAAAGTCTACTTTTGAGCCTTCTTTTAACATATTTCTAGCTATATCTAGTTTTTCTTCAGTTTTTCCTTCTAATTTTCCTTTTTTTATTCCTTGTTCAATTCCTCTTTCTATGCCTTGCTTCATGCCTTGCTCTAATCCTT
>JAMPDH010000024.1 GCA_023665725.1 Clostridium sp.
TTTTTTTCACCTCCTTCACTACTTATATACAACATATTTTTTATATTTCCTTTTTAAAGAGAAAAACAACTAATTTTTTATAGTTGTTTTTGCCTTTTATCCTTTTTATTATTAATTTATTTAAAATTATTTATAGTATTTTTTAAAAACAATAGTAATAAATTAGAAAGTATTTTTTCATCCTTTTCTTCTACAAGATAATCATCTTCTTCGTAGCAAAATTTAAAATTTTTATGATTTTTAATATCCATCAAATAATAATAAACTTTATTTAAATACTTTGCTTTACTTACTACAACATATTCTTTGTTATCTTCTAAAACTATTGTATCCTTAATATTTATGTTCATTATTATTTTAGTCTCTTTTCTAATATTATTTCATCTTCAACTTCTAATTGCACAGCATCCTCTTTTGAAGCAGTTAATTCTAAACATAACTCATTTATTTTATTTCTATATGTATGCGTGTTAATATATTTACTACGAGCCAAAAAGTTTCTATTGCCTCATAGTGATGTCCTTTTCTAATTAAAAAAATAAAAATAGATTTCTCTATTTTTAAATTTTAGTTGCATTCTTTAATTTTCTTATTACTTTCTTTTCTATCCTAGATATATATGACTGACTTATTCCAAGTAAAGAAGCAACATCTTTTTGAGTCATCTCCTCATTATTATATAAACCATATCTTAATATCATTATTTTTTTATCCCTACTATTTAATTTATTAATTTCCTCGTAAAATATCTTTCTATCACTAACTGATTCTATTTCTTTTGTAACTATATCAGATTCTGTCCCCAAGATATCTTCTAAATGAAGTTCATTCCCTTCAGAATCATAACTTAAACTGTCCTCAAAACTCACTTCACCTCTTCTTTTTTTGTTTTTTCTTAAAAACATAAGTATTTCATTGTCAATACAACGAGATGCATAAGTTGCAAGCTTTATATTTTTATCTAATTTATATGTATTTACTCCCTTTATTAATCCAATTGTTCCAATACTTACCAGATCTTCTAAATCAATACCTGTATTTTCATACTTTTTAGCTAAAAACACTACTAATCTAAGATTATGTTCAATTAAAGCACTTGTTGCACTCTTATCTCCATTCATAGATTTTTCTACATATTCATATTCTTCCTCTTTTGTAAAAGGTTCAGGAAGTTTATCTACACTACCTACAAAAAAAATATCTCTTTCTCTAAATAAACCTAAAATATAATTTAATATTTTTTTAATCATTTTGCCATCTCCATTATCTCTAAATTTATAATACAATCTACTCCATTTATATTAATATTATTCTTTGAAAGTGCGAATATTACATTATTTAAAGTTCCAATTCCATCTATTATTACTTTTTTTATTTTTATAGAATTCAATAATGATTTACCTGATACAGTGTTTATTGGAATTAATATAGGTGGCGGTAGATTACAATCTTTTAAAATTTTTTCATTTATTATTACTACTGGTTTATTACTATATGGACTTTTCAAGTGGTTTCCCGTATCCAAAAAACCTGTGCATTTTATTTTTTTATTTTTTAAATAAAGTGTTAAATTATAATAATTACTGTAATTATTTTTTAATGATTTAATTTGCTTAACATATAAATATATTATTATAGGAGAAGTAATTAATAAAAAAATAATATTTATACTTAGACCATTATGATAGAAAACTAATCCATTATTCTTATAAGAAAATTGAATATTTAAAAAATATATAAAGCCGCCTAGTATAATACTATTAATATATAAAAACAAAAAATTTTTTAAAAAATATTTTATGTTTTTAAAACCAAATGAAATAAGTATCATTAATACACTTATTAAAATTTTTAATAAAAAAAGTTCTATAGAATTAATTTTAATAAATAAAAATAATATACTTAAACTCCCTATAAATGACGCTATCATTACTTTATATATTTTTGTATTTCTTTTTAAAACAATTGAGACTGATAATAATAGTAAAAAATCTAAAAAAAAGTTTATGAATAATACTAAATCTATATATATTTTCATACTATTATTCACCTCATGACTTATTATAAAAAAAAGACAGATATTATTCTGTCGTTTTTTCTGGCATTTCCTCTTTTATACTATATGTATCTTTTAATACTACTTTAAGTGTTTCTTCTTTCTTAAGTGAAGAATTTGCTTCTATACTTTGGCTTATTACATACCCATATCCTTCTATCTCTACATTAATACCTAGCATATCACAAAGGGTTATAACATCTTTTTTAGACCATTTTAATATATTTGGCATTTTTATATTATCTGAATTAGTAAGTAACATTATTTTATCTTTTTCTACTATTTTTTGATTTATACTAGGATATTGTTTTATTATTCTATTACCATCACCTAATACTACTGTATTTGTATTTTTATCTTTTAAATATTTAACAGTGTCATCTATATTTTTATTTATATAATTTTCTACAATATATTCATCTAAAGGCTCTGTCTGTTTTGTTTGTTCAGAGTTTATATTATAATATTTTGCTATATTTTTAATCACATCTTTAGTAGCAACTGATAAAGCAGTTGAGTCTCCAAATGTTGGTTTTTTTACTGCGCCATATATTATTATTTCAGGATTATCCTTAGGAAACATTCCTGCAAAAGAATATATATATTGATTTGAATATGACCCATTTTCATATATCTGCGCAGTACCAGTTTTACCTATTACATCAAGTCCTTCTACTCTATAAGCTCTTCCTGTAGTACCTGGATTTTTAGCATTTACAACATTATACATAAGTTCTTTCATTTTAGAAGCAGTTGATGATTTTATTATTTGACCTATTTCTGTTTTTTCTCCTTCATATGTGATTTCATTTGTATTAGGATCTACTATTTTTTCTATTATATATGGTTTTAACATTTTACCATCATTTGCTATCATAGTTAAAGCTTGTAAATGTTGAATAGGGGTTGTAGATATACCCTGTCCATATGCTGCTGCAAAAATCTCTAGTTCATAATTAAATGATATTTTCCCAGATATTTCTCTACTTAATTCTATCCCTGTTTTTTGTCCAAAGCCATATTTTGTATAACATTCTTTTAAATCAGTTTTATTTATTATATTTTCTCTTATCATAGTAGAGGCAGCGACATTACTAGAATATTCAAATCCTAAATCATATGATATATATCCCCAACCAGATGGTTTCCAATCAAATACAGTATTTTTTCCAGAAACAATAGATCCAGATAAATAAGTAGCATTTCCATCATATGTTCCTTTATCTATAGCACACATATAAGAATATATTTTCATAGTTGAACCTGGTTCATATGCATATGTTACTAAAGGATTCTCATAGTTTGTTATATTTAATTTATTAGGATCATATGAAGGTGTTGTTGCACTACCTAATACTTTACCAGTTTTAGCATCCATGACAGTTAATATCATCCATTCAGGATTATAAACTTCATCCGATTGCTTTACCGCATCCTCTAAAAATCTTTGAACGCCAGAATCTATTGTTAAATAAATGTTATTACCATCTACGCTTTCCACTCTTTCTTCCTTTGTATTAGGAATTTTATATCCATAATTATTTCTTTGAAAAGTTAAAGATCCATCTGTACCTTTTAATATATCATTATATTTAGACTCTATTCCAAGTTCTCCTATTATTTCACCATCATCATTTTTTTTAGCATACCCTATTATATATGAAGCAAAATCTCCATTGGGATAATATCTTTTTTGATCCTCTACAAAGCTTATTCCAGGCAAATTTAAATCTTCTATTTCTTGTTTCTTTAATTCTGTTATTCCTCTTCCACCTGGACCCAGTTCAACTTGGTAAAGATTTTTCTGAGATAAAAGTGAAGTCAACTTTTCTACTGTCATATTTAATAGTGGCGATAAAGCTTCTGCTGTTTTATCTACATCTTCTACAACACGTGATCTATTTGATGCTGGAAGATATGCAATAACGGTATATGAGGTAACGTTTAAAGCAAGAGGATTTCCTCCAGCATCAAAAATACTACCACGTGATGCACGAAGTACTCTAGTTACTGTATTTCTGTTAGTAGCGAATTTTTTCATATTTGTTCCATATATCGTTGGAAATATTGATAAATAAGCAAATTGAAGTAAAAGAATGCAAAATAAAACAAGAAAAATAATAAACAATTTTATTGGCGATTTCCATGTTTTATTATCTCTTGTTTTCATTAAAGGACACCTCGTTACCTATTTACAACTACTATATTATCATTATTATACGCTAAACCCATATCTTTTACAATATCTTTTACATGATCAAATGAAGTTAACTCATTAACTTGCATAGCAAGGGATTCATTTGTTTTTTCTTGTTCTACTATTTTACTTTTATACTTTTCTGTAGTTATACTTAAATTTCCAAGTGTTGCACCACAAAAAATTTGAAGTACAAATGTTATACAAAATGATATTATAGATAAACTATATAATAGCTTCTCTCCTTTAGTTATTTTTCCCCTTTTTACTACTTTTCTCATATTATTTTATCCTCTCTATTACTCTTAATTTAGCGCTTCTAGAACGTTTATTTCTTTCTATTTCTTCTTTTGTAGGTTCTACTGTTGCTACTACTTTAAACTTAGGCATATATTCTTCTGGTATCATAGGTAAATGTTCTACTAATTTATCTATTTTACTTACATCATTAAATATTTTTTTACATATCTTATCTTCTAGTGAATGAAATGTTATTACACATATTCGCCCACCAATTGATATTAAATCTAATGAATCCTTTAGACTTTTTTCAAAAACATTTAATTCATCATTTACTTCTATTCTTATTGCCTGAAATATCTTTCTAGCTGGATGATGCTCTCTTTTATATTTTTCGGGAACTGCATTTTTTATTATCTCAACCAATTCTAAAGTTGTATTTATTTCTTTTTCATTCCTTACTTCTATTATTTTTTTAGCAATATTTTTCGAATATTTTTCTTCTCCATACTTATAAAAAATATTATAAAGTTGTTCATAAGAATAAGTGTTTACTACTTGTTTTGCTGTTAATAACTTAGTTCTATCCATTCGCATATCTAAAACTGCATCATTATGAAAACTAAAACCTCTATCTTTTTCATCTAATTGTGGGGAAGATACTCCTAAATCGTAAAGTATTTTATCAACTTCTCTTATATTTCTAGAATATAATTCATCTTTCATATTTACGAAATTTGTATTTATTATCTCAAAATTATTTGAAATATTTTGTAACTTTTTGTTGCTGGCATTTGTAGCAGTAATATCCTGATCAAAGGCGAATAAAAACCCCTTTTTTATTCTTTTTAATATATTGGAACTGTGTCCTGCAAATCCAAGTGTTGCATCAATAACTTTATCAGTTTCTTTTAAATCTAAATATTTTATAGTTTCATCAAGTAAAACGCTTATATGCATAATTACCTATATACTTTGGGCAAATAAATTATCTGCTATATCTGATAAATTATCTTCGTTTTCTATAATAAATGTTTCCCAACGATTTTTACTCCATATTTCTATTCTATCGTTTACGCCTATTATTACACAATCTTTTTCTAGATTCGCATAGTTCATAAGTGGTTGATTTATATTTACTCTACCTTGTTTATCAAGTTCACATTCTATTGCTCCTGATAGAAAAAATCTCATAAAATTACGTGCGTCTTTTGTATTTGGAAGTTCTTTATACTTTGCAATTATCTGTTGCCAATCAGATTTAGGATAAATAAATAGACAACCATCTAATCCTCTAGTAAGTATAAAGTTTTCTCCTAAGTCATATCTTAGCTTAGATGGAATGGTTATTCTTCCTTTATCATCAATGGAATAATGATATTCCCCCATGAACATAAAATCACCCACTTTTTGACACTTTGTTCCACTTACAACCACTATTTTACTATTTATTATTCATTTTGTAAAGATATTTTTGTAAAGTAATTAATAAATTTTAAAAAAAACTTATATTTTTAAATAAAAAAATTTAGTTATTATGTGTTAGTTCTTTATTTATAAGCAAACTTATAAAAAATCAATAAATTTTACTACTGATTTACTACTTTTACATTTATTACTGAATTGATTGGTTCAATTTGACATTTTAAAAAAAATGTGTATAATACTTAATTATTAAGGGGGCTTGTAATTATGGTATTAAGAACAGTTCAAGATGATATATTTAATTCAGAAGCAAAGCATATAGCATTTGCAGTTAATGTTGAGGGATTTAACGATTCAGGATTTGCTGGACAAGTTTCAAGCCAATATTGGAATGAATTAGCAAATTGTGGAGAGCATGAACTAGGTACAGTTTTATCAAAAACTGTAGGTGATAAAACTTTTCATGCTTTAGTTTGTCATTCATTACATAGTGGTTGGGGTGAAAATCAAGCAGAAGTTATCAAAGAGTGTTTTGATAAAATTCCAGCGAATGGTGAACCAATAGCAACAATTGCAATAGGTACAGGTTTTGTAGGAATGATGAGTGGAGCCGATTTTAGACAAATTGTTTGTGGTATGCATGATTCACAACAACAAATTATGTTGCATGCTGGATATACATTAGAAGCAGTTATTGATTGTTATAATGAAGAAAAGCAAAAACAAAAATTAAAGATTTAAAAAGAAAACAGTTATTACACAAAAAAGTTCAGTTAATAGAGGAATTAAGAAAAACTGAGCAAGAATTAGAGCAACAATCTTTTACATGTGAAATTAATGGAGAACATCAACTTGTAAAATAAGTAGAATAATTTCTAAGTCTTAATTACTTAGAATTATTTTTTTGATATCTTATTTATAATAAATGTTCAAATTTGCTACATGCTTCATGCCACATAATAAGGGTAATACTATACCTTATTATGTGGCTACGCGCCACTAGTCTCGCTCATGACTATATTTACTGCCATATATTACCATGATAGTTTTTATATCTATACATTCCAATTAAAAAATCAATTTTATAATTTTTACTACCAATTTACTACTTTTGAAAGCAAAAATATAAGAAATTATAAAAATATATGTGCTATTTTCTAAAAAAGAAAAGTGCCATAAGTATTTATAAATAAAGGTTATAAAGACATTTAAGAATATATAAAAAGGTAATCAAAAATTACTATATTTTTTAAATAGAAAAAACATAAGTTAAAAATCTAAACTTATGTTTATAATTATATATTAAATTTATTAAACAAATAAATGTTAATTATTAGTATTTATTTTTTGTCTTTATGCTCAAATATAACATTTGTTTTTGCTACAAAAAATACTACAATTAATAATAATATACCATATATCAAATATCCAAGTATTCTATCTTTTAATACATAAACTATAGAAGCAAAAGCAAAAAGTATATTTACTATATAAATAATGACTACTGTTGCTCTCTGACTTAAATTTCTATTTAAAAGTTGATGGTGAATATGATATCTATCTGGTTCTGAAACTTTTTCTCCTTTTATACTTCTTCTTATTATTGCAAACAAAGTATCTAGTATCGGAATAGCTAAAATAAGAAGCGGTATTATTAGAGATGACATCATAACATTTTTATATCCAGTTAATGTTATTACAGATATAATAAAACCTAAAAACATACTCCCTGAATCCCCCATAAATATACTAGCTGGATTAAAATTATGTACTAGGAATCCAAGAGTTGCTCCTAACATTATAAATGTTAATAAAAAACTTATATCAAAACTTCCTTTAATAGTAGCAATTATTCCTATTGTTAAAAAAAATATTGAGCTAATACCTGATGCTAGGCCATCTAATCCATCAATTAGATTCATACAGTTTATACAACCTAAAATGAATAATATTGTTATAGGATAAGAAAAAATGCCAAATTCAATATAAAATCCAAAAGCACTTAAAGAACTTATCTGTAAATTTCCATATATAACAACTATTAAAGCTGCTAAAAACTGTGCAATAAGCTTATACTTTGCTGATACAGGATTAATATCGTCAACAATACCTGTAAATACTATAATAAAGCTGCCAATAAGTACTGAGTTCATAAGTGGACTGGGTTCACAAAAAATCATATATCCAAGTAAAAATCCTGCATAAATTCCTATTCCCCCAAGTCTAGGCATAGGATTTTTATGTACTTTTCTTGCATTGGGCATATCCAAAGCACCAACATGATTTGCTATTTTTTTTACTATTGGTACAAAAAGAGATACAAATAAAAATGTGCTACAAACTATTAACATTATTTTAAGAATTAAATCCATACATCCCACCTTTATCATAGTATCACAAGTTTACTTTTTTTACAATATACTATTAACCACATTATCCCAACTATAATTATGTATTACTGATAATATATTATTAGATAAATTGTAATCTTTTTCGTTTAATTTCTGTTCTAATAATTCAACAAATTCTATTGCATCTTTTGCAAAACTTAAATTTGGAAGATTTAAAGAGGATAATTCCTCATGATAATAACTTATAATTTTTTTCAAACCGGCACTTGATGCTAAGGCTTTAAAATATAATTCATGATTAATATTCTGTTTAAATGGTAAAATTACTATATCAAAATTACAAATATAATATTTTAACATTTGATATTCCTTTTCCGGTAATATATAAGTATTACGCAAGCCATGTTCTTTAATAAGTGTTGGATCATCAGCTGCACCTACTAAAATTATTGCATATATATTTTTTTCATCTAATTTTTTTATTAAATCAAAATCTAAATTTTTATCAATTTTACCGAAATATCCTAATACTTTTTTATTCATAAATAGATACTTTCTTAAATCATTTGGAATAATATTATTATTGTTTACAAAGTCATCTAACATTATTCCATCTTTCATTAGTATAATGTTATCCCTAACCCCTTCATAGTAATTCTTATATTCTTCATGCCTATATGTTGCAATCCTAGCTTCATTCATAATTTCCTTATATATACCTATAGAATAATTATTGTAATATTGATACTTTTCTAAATGACCCATTACATCAAACCAAATAATTCTATCTTGTACCATTTTTGCAAAAATATATTGTAAAAAATAAGTTATTAAAAATAAAACTCTTTTATCTTTTATAAGTGGTAAAAGTCTACCTTGATCTCTTACTATAAATAAATTAGGTTCAATTTCTTTGAATGATACTGTAGAATCACTATCTACACAGAAAAAACATAAGTATCCTCTTTTAGCAAACACTCTTAAAATATGTTGTGGTCTATCTATTGGATAATAATATAAAGCCTCTGGAAAAACTACAATACCTTTACATTTATTTATTCTATCCTTTAACGGTTCCAGTTCTAAATCTAATTCCTTTGTAGATAATCTAATATAATTTTCTATACTTTTAGATACAAGTTTTTTTGTTTTGTTTTCCTTATTTCCTAAATTTAATAAGCCCATTTAAATCACCCTTTTATTCTATATATAGTATACCATTTTTTTAAACAAAATATATTTTTATATTTAAATTTTTTATATATATACATTTATTTAACATAAAAAGCATAGTTTTACCTATACTTTTATATATTATCGATTTTCATAGTTTTGGATAAAGCTTCCTCTATCTTTTTACTATTTTTACTATTTTTATGAATAACTACTATTAAGATGATTATAAGCTCGAAAATACATAATACACCGATACCTATTGTACAGTAAAAATATTTATCCTTTTCTTTAACTATATCTTTTATCCCTTGTTCATTATACTTTTGAAGAGTATTCTCACTAGCATCATATTCATAGTATGCTATTTCACCTGTTTCCAGATTTTTACCATAAATTATAGGATAACAATTCTGTTTTTTTAATACATCTATATTAATATCTGCGATAGTTAAAGTATCTTTTTTATACCCATCTAATATTTTGTCATCACTTATATTAAATGGATGTATATCTAAGTAATTGAATTTTAACTCTGTATATAATGTATATTTATTTTCATTTATTTCATATATGTACCAAAATATATTACCTATATTATCCTTTAAAGCAATTAAAGTATAATTAGTAACTTCTCCTTGAAAGGCCAAAACATTTTCACCTTCTATAGTTACTGTGGTTTCCTTATAATTATTTGGTATTTCTAATCCATCTTTTTTTCTAACAATTGTATACTCATTATTATCAATAGTTACCTTCACAGGATCTGGTTCTTCTACTGTTGCATTAATTCGATATATTTTGACATTTCCATTTTCAGCTGTAACTTTAACTTCTAATTTGTTTTCTCCATCTGTTAAAATTATATCTCCAAGTCCGGATGCCTTTGCCTTATTATCTTCCACTGAACCTACTAATTTAATGCTATATGTTTCTTCTGGTAAAATAACTGAATATTCTAATACATCTTTTTTAAAAACAGGTGTAAGTTCATAACCTTCTATAGATAAACTAGATAAATAATTATTTGTACTATAATTTGTAGCTGTACTTGTAGGTTTAGAAGTTATTGTAACTTTTTTAGAACCTTTTGTAACTGATTCTAATTTTTCATTCCAATTATAATATGTAGCACTGTCAATATATATTGAAGCACTTCCTACTTCTTTTGCTCTAAAATTAAATGTATAAGATTTACTTTTTATACTACCATCACCATATCCTACAATTCTTTGATTAGTATTATCTAAAAGAGTAAGTTTTGATGTATCATAACCTAAAACAAAATCCCAAGAACCTAATGGTTCACTTGAAGAAATTGTCACAGTTACGGATAAAGTTTTTCCTACAGTAACTGAAGAGGATGATTTGACAGATATACTGGTTGATGCGTAAGCGTTAGCAGTTATCATTAAAGAAAATGCTATAGCAATTATAAATAAAAATTTTTTCATTATTTCCTCCTATCTAAAACTTTGAAACACCTAATATATATTTTTGAACCTTTAGTAAATCTAATATATCAACTTTAGAATCATTATTTACGTCACATGAAATAGAATATTCATCTTTAAGATTAAGAGAGCCTAAAATTACTTTTTGAATTCTAAGTAAATCTAATATATCGATATTACCATTTCCATCTGTATCACCATATACTACAACAATATATGTCTTAGATTCATTTTCAATACTTAAAGAAAGCATATCTCCTGTTGATAATGACGTAGTAGTCTTAGCAACTCCACTGGATGTTTTAAACTCTACATTTACACTGGCATTTTTGCTTTTAATTTGTTCTGTTATGCTAACTGTATCTTGATTATTTACCTCAAATATATAATTATCATCGTTTTTAACACCTATATTATTAATAATATCTTTTATACTTTCATATTGTGGTTCAACAAATGTAAAATTAAATGTATATGTTCTTGTTGTTTTATTTTGGGCTTTTACAGTAATTGATACACTTGTAGTTTTTGTTAAATCTATTGTTCCAGTTCCTGAAACAGATGATTTACTACTTACTGGTAACCCTGACAAATTAATACTTTTAGTTCCACTTGGTATACTTATATTATAATTTGTTTTATCTAAGTCAAATGTATCAAGTACCTTTCCATCAATTGTAACTGTTTTTAAATAATTATTTGGATTCCCTTCTGGTGGCAAAACAGATATAGCATCTGGCAATTGTTCATATACAGGAATTTTAAATATAAAATTACCTTCTAATATTCCACTTGATTTATACCCATTATATGTAATAGATGCCTCACTCATTGGCGCTGCTACATTTGTCATATACTGATGACTTGTATTTATACTGCCATTTTTAATATTATATTTTTGTAAGTATCCAGTGTCCTGACCTGTTTTAACATATCCATTTGAAATAGTATTCGCACCACCTACTATTGCTTTATATGGTGTATCCCAACCCTTATTCACTGCAGTACAAAGTGCGAGTACAACGGGATTATCTGAAGTAAATGCCCCTATATTATAAAAGTTATAGTATCCTCCATCATACGATTTTTCACCACATATAAATTTACTAGTTCCACTTATTGCAGTTGTTGATGGCCCTATTTCTTGAGCTGAACGTGTTGCTAAGTGAATAGGACTTACTTTAGTATCTTTTCCTGCATTTACAAAATCTGCTGCGTAAACTAAAAGATTAGAATAATTAGAAAGTGTTTTTGTAACTGCCTCTACTGTATGTATGTTTTCATCATATGATAATTTTTCAAAAGCAAAAATATATCTTTCAGATAAGTAGTTTCTTGGATCCATATAATAAGCTATGGTAGATGCATTTGCCGCATACCAACTGCTTCCTTCTTTTATATAAAAGGTATCTGTTTTATAATCATATGATCCACCATCAGTAGAATAATATCCTTGGTATGTAGTATTAATTAAACTAACTCCTACTGGTGATTCTTTTTCTACTGCGTTTTTAAAAGTAACGCCTGTATTATATGCTTCAAATGACCAAGTTGGATGTAAATTATGTAAATTTATTAAATAAGGATGATAACTTTCTGGAAAATTAACTAAAACATTTTTTTTAAAATCATCATCTGTTGTTTCTACATCAGGAATTATTTTTACATCGCTATAATTATATATAAATCCTTGTTTATCTTTATATGTTATATAATAATATTTATTATCAGTTGTAAGACCTAAAACATTAAATTCGGATCCGGATGGCATTGTTTCTAATATTTGAGATGTTGTTGTATTAGGAGCATTTCTTAAATATTTTTCACCTGCTACATATCCCTTTTTTCCATTATAGGATTCATCAATTAGATTAATTGATGAAGAACATATATAACCTGTATTTGATTGATATGTAATTTTATACCATACATTGGAGCCACAGCCATTTCCGGTACCGGAACCTTCTAATATAGAAAAAACTGTTCCAAATGGAAGAGTAGCTAAGTTGTCGCTTGATGTATTAGAACTTTTTCTAAGTACTTTACCATTTTTATCTACTACAACTCCTTTAGTATATGATACGCTTTCTGCGTTAACATTTATATTTAAAGAAAAAGTAAAAACTAAAATGATGGCAATATATTTAACTATTTTTTTTAACATGTAGCCAACTCCTTTTAATATAAAATTATTATAACAAAATTCGACAAAAAAGTACATATCCAATTAATACCATTTTATATCTTTTTACATTTTAATTATATTTAAAATATAAAAAGAAAAAACATCAAAATAGATGTTTTACTTAATTTTATTAATTTAAAATTTTATAATTTAGATTTTGAAACTTCGATAACCGGACGAATAGCTCCTGTTCCATTTACAGGCATAATTTGTCCAGTCCCATGAACACCTAAGATAGGTTGATAATATGAATGAGCTGTTGCAGTAAAATATATATACATTGAGCTTGGAGAATTAGAATCCGCATTATTTAAGCATCCCCATGTTTCACATGTAGTTGATGTCCTATCATATAACCACCCATATTTACATTCGGTTGTATTCCCTGATGTACATGTCGAACTTGGAGAACTACTTTTCGAATTAAAAAAGTAAGAAGTCACTCCATATAAGTCAGATTCATTAAAATTTGTATCACCTGTTATTTGAGCAATTTCATTTGCTGTTATCAATCTTGCTTTATATCCACTATAATCTATAGTATATGTAAATTGAGACCCTTGAGTTTGACCTTCACCTGAAGAACGATCTACACTTGTAAAAGTATAATTTGTTGGTGTTTCAACTCCTGTCCAACTTGATGTATCTGATTTTAATTGTGCCAAAGCATTTATTGGCCCTGTAACTCCTGAATTATTATATTGGACTGAATTCGTTGTATTATGGTCTAATAATAAATTAACTTTATTAGAGTTAGAACTATCGTTAAATACATACCATTTCATACATCCCGAATTTACACCTGTCGCACTTTGTGAATCGGTATAATCTGTTACTGCACATTTTGCTCCTGTTGTTGGATTAAAGTATACATAATTACCATTTTCACATACCCCATTTGATGTATATGTACATTCATTTT
>JAMPDH010000025.1 GCA_023665725.1 Clostridium sp.
ATAGATAAATATGTTATAATTATATTTAGAATATATCGTAGAACAAGTAGTTCTACGATATTTTTTATATATTAAATTTTATAAAAAAAAGAGAATTTAATTCTCATATTTACTACATTCTATATCCATTGCTTTAACTAATTCATCAACTAATTCAAAATTTATTAATCTGACACCACTTGCGTATTTATGTCCACCACCACCAAATTTTGCTGCAACTTCATTTACTATTGGACCTCTTGAACGCAATGAACCTCTTATAAAATTATTATTTTTATCTTCTGTAAAAACTCCCCATGCAATGAAATCATCAATGTAATTAAAGTCATTTACCATATTTCCAGCTGTTGCTGCATCAACATCATATTCTTTAAGTATCTCATCAGTTAATTTTACATATGCAAATTTATGTGGTGTTACTAGAAAATTATTTATAATATAACTTTGAAATTTCAACTCTTTTAAAGTTCTCATATATAAATTATCATATAAAGATGTAAAATTAATATTAGTTTTCTTAATAAGATAAGAAACCAAATCGAAAGTATCTGGAGTTGTATAAGAAAATAAAAATCTATTAGTATCTGATATTATCCCAACATAAAGTTTTTCAGCAGCTGATAAAGATATATTTAAATTAAGCGTTTTTGCAAAATCAATTATTATTTGACACGCACTTGATGCAGTATCATCTATATATTCAATTCCATTAAAATTTTCAACAAATGGATGATGATCTATTTTAATAACACTTTTAAATTTAGTAACATCTACATCATCTACTCTTTTTTTATCAGGTGTATCAGTTACAATTAAAAGAGAATCTTTATACATTTCCTCATTAAATTTATCAAGACTCCCCAAATACTTAAATTTAGAAGCAGGAGACCCAACCGCATAAACAGTTTTTCCTAAAAAATTATCAATTATTATCTCCTTTAAAGCAAGTTGACTAGCTAACGCATCTGGATCAGCACCTATGTGTCTTGCAATTACTATAGTATTATATTTTTTTATTTCTTTTAAAATTTGTCTAAATATCTTTTTTTTCATTTAAAACCTTCTATTTAATAAAACTATAAGTATCACGGGAAATCATTAATTCTTCATCTGTTGGTATTATATAACAAGGAATTTTAGAATCAGGAGTTGTAATACAAATTTCTTTCCCCGTTATTTTGTTCTTTTCTTTATCTAATTTAACACCCAATACCTCTAATCCTTCTAATATTCTTTCTCTTACAGGAATAGAATTTTCACCAACTCCAGCAGTTAATATAATAGCATCACATCCATTTAGTTCAACATAATACTTAGCAATATAATCAATTATTCTCCTAACAAACATGCTTATTGCTAAAAGACACCTATCATTTCCATTTTGCATACCATCTACTATATCTCTAACATCACTCGAAACTCCACTAATTCCAAGTAACCCACTTTTTTTATTTAATATAGTATCCATCTCATTTGTACTAACATTAGCTTTTTCCATTATATATGGAATAATAGTTGCATCAATATCACCACATCTAGTTCCCATAATTAATCCAGCATTAGGAGTAAGTCCCATAGATGTGTTTATACAAACTCCATTTTTAACAGCACTGATGCTAGCGCCACTTCCAATATGACAAATTATAAGTTTAGTATCATTTCTATTTAATATCTCATTTGCCCTTGTTGCAATATATTTATGACTTGTTCCATGAGCTCCATATTTCCTTATTTTATATTCCTTTTCCCATTCATAAGGAAGTGCATAAAAATAATTTTCTCTCTTCATTGTCTGATGAAAAGCTGTATCAAAAACTGCTGTAATTACTGCATTTTTAAATATCTCCTGTTCTGCTTTTATTCCAATTATTGCAGCAGGATTATGTAGAGGCGCTAAAACACTTAATTCATCAATTTTATTAATTACATCATCATCTACAATAACAGATTTATCAAAATAACTTCCACCTTGAACAACTCTATTTCCAATTCCTTTTATTTCATCAAGAGATTCTACAATATTATTCTCTATTAATTCTTTAACTAATATTTCAAAAGCAATTTTATGATTTTCTAAACTTATTTCTTTTTTTATTTTTTCATCATTTATTTTTAAAGTATAAAAACTATTATCTATTCCTATTCTTTCAAAATTTCCAGATATTAAAACATTTTCCTCTGGCATTTCATATAATCTAAACTTTAACGAGGAACTTCCTGTATTTACTGATAAAATTTTCACTTTATATCCTCCAAACTATACTCTTCCACTGAACAAGTTGTTGATTCATATTCTGTTAAATCCCCATCTTCTGGTATTCCATTAAAATAATAATATAATATTCTACATATTCCACTATGGGTCACTAGTAACACTTTTTTATCTTTATATTTTGTTTTTACATCTTTTATTACATTATCTATTCTATTATATAAATCTCCAACACTTTCTGCTTTTTGATACTGTTTATTTATTTTTAAATTCCAATATTCTTTTAAATTTATCTCACTTCTACTTAGTCCTTGAAATTCACCATGATTTCTACTAATTAATCTATAATCTTTAATTATTGGTATATGTCCACCACTTGCAATAAGAGCAGTTTCAAGTGTTCTTTTAAGTGGAGATGATATTATTAAATCTATTCCTATTTTATCTATTGTTTGTTTTGCTACTTTAGCTTGATTTATTCCCTTTTCATCTAATATAGTATCCATATGCCCTTGCATAATTTCTGATTTATTTTGAACCGTTTCCCCATGTCTTAATACATAAACCTTATTCATTAGGCCTCATTAAAGGGAACATTACTACATCTTTTATATTTTCAGAATTTGTTATTAATTGAACAACTCTATCTATTCCCATACCCCATCCTGATATAGGAGGCATACCATATTCCATGGCGCCTATATAATCATAATCCATTTCCATTGCCTCTTCATCGCCATTTTGTTTTAAACTAGCCTGTTCTTGCAATTTTCTTTCCTGTTCCATAGGATCTACAAGTTCTGAATATCCATTAACTATTTCCGCCCCATTTATTACAAGTTGGAACCTATCTGAAATACTAGAATCATTATCATTAGTACGTGCAAGAGGAGATAAAGATGATGGATGATTAACTAAATAGATAGGTTCTATAATATATGGACGAGCAACTTTTTTATATAAATAATCAACTAAATTTCCAAAACCTAAGTTTTCTATTGGAGTTTCACTATCTAACTCAATATTATCTAATTTTATTTTTTCTAATAATTTTTCTTTTGTATTATAAATATTTATATCAATATTAGCATATTTAAGTATTAAATCTCTAAAAGACACCTTAGGCCAATTACCACTTAAATCTATAATTTTACCTGCTATACTTATTTCTAAAGTACCAAATATTTTACATATAACACTTTGTAACATTTCTCTTATTAATTTCATATTATCTTCATAATTAAAATATGCCTGATAACATTCTATCATAGTAAAATCTTGTAAATGTGTTGTATCCATTCCTTCATTTCTAAAACAACGAGCAATCTCATACACTTTTGGTATACCTGCAACAACTGCTCTTTTCATATATGTTTCAGGTGCTATACGAAGATAAACATCTAAATCCAATGCGTTATGATGAGAAATGAATGGGCGAGCAATTGCGCCACTTGGATGATTATTTAGTATTGGTGTTTCTATTTCATAATAACCTAAATTATCTAAATAATTTCTTAATTCTTTTATAAATTTAAATCTTATTAAAAATCTCTTTCTTGTATCTTCATTCATTATCATGTCTACATATCTATTTCTATAACAAAGTTCTGGATCTGTTAACCCATGAAATTTCTCTGGTAGTGGTTTTAAAGCCTTTCCAAGAAATTCAAAACTTTCAGCTCTTAATGTTTTTTCACCAGTTTGTGTTGTAAACATTTCACCCTTTACACCTATAAAATCCCCTACATCTATATTAGCTTTAAAAAAACTATATTTTTCTTCTCCAACTAAATCTATTTTCATAGATACTTGTAAGTCTGCCTCTATATCTCTTAATTTTAAAAAGCTTAGTTTTCCCATTTTCCTCATAAATACTATTCTTCCAGCAACGCTTACATCTTTTTCTTCATCTGGAAGAAGTGATGCCTCTTTTAAACTATGTGTTACCTCATATCTTTCAGGATATGGATTTGTATACTTTTTTATTTCTTCTATTTTTTCCCTTCTTACAATTTCTTGTTCACTAAACTCTCTCATATTCTACCTCCATTTTATCTAAAATTACATGTGTTTTAGTTATTATATCATGTAATCCCCTTTTATCATTTCTAAAAATTATCATAAGTCCACTTATTAATATTAATATATATTGAATTAAAGCAAGAATTGAAATTATTGTAAAATATTCAAATCCGGGTAAGAAAAACACTAAACAAAATGAAAGTAATGTATTTAAAAGCCCATTTACTATAACATTTCTTATTATTAGTTCGTTTGCTGTTAATTCCTCATTATCATCTCTAACTATTTTAATTCCAAATGCTTTTTTACCTATAGTTTGTCCATTTTTATAAAGTGGTAAAATTACAAAATACGCTATAATTATAACACAATTTATAATATTTATTAAAAGATTTTCTTTATCTAATGAAAGTGAAAGATCTGCAACTCTATTATAATATGTACCAACATCTATCTTTTCATTTAACATTTCTTCATTAGTATTTTTATATTCCCTGTTTAATTTGTATGCATTATCTGTAGTTAAGAATATTGAAACTATTGAAAGAACTACACCTACTATCATTACATCTGCAAAATATGACATAAACCTTCTAATAAAACTAGAATTCATAATTTTCCTCCTTGTATTTATCCAAAATTTCAAATAACTCATTTTTAGTTTTTACTTTATTTATTTGTTCCTTTATCTTAGAAGTATTAGGCATTCCTTTTAAATACCAACAAGTATTACTTCTCATTTCAAGTATAGCTATTTGTTCATCTTTTATATCAAGTAAATAATTTACATGTTTTTTAATTTTATTTATTTTTTCTTCTATAGTAACTTCACTTGGTATTTTATTTTCTTCTAAATATTCAACACATTCTTTTATTATCCAAGGATTCCCAAGAGCAGCTCTACCTATCATAACTGCATCACAATTTGTTTGTTCTATCATTTTTTTTGCATCATAACATGACTTTATATCCCCATTCCCTATAACAGGAATTGATACATTTTCTTTTACTATTTTAATAATATTCCAATCTGAAAGGCCTGAATATCCTTGACTTCTAGTTCTAGCATGAATTGTTATTGCACTTGCGCCTGCACTTTCTATTTTTTTAGCAACTTCTATAGCATTAATACTATTACTATCCCAACCTGATCTTATTTTTACTGTAACAGGCACATTAACATTACTTACAACTTTAGATACTATATTATATATTTTTTCTGGATTTTTAAGGAGTGCACTTCCGGCACCTGACTTTATTGAAACTTTAGGAACAGGACACCCCATATTTATATCAATTAAAGATATCTTTTTAAAATTATCACACAATATTTTGGCAGCGAGAGCTAAAGTATCGGGATCAGATCCAAATATTTGAATACCTACTGGAATATCTAGTGTATCTATACCATTTAACATTTCAAATGTCTTTTTATTATTTCTAACTATCGCTTCAGCACTTATTAGTTCTGTTATAGCAAGTCCAACTTTCATTTCAGAGCATATTTTCATATATGCTGGATTAGATATTCCTGCCATAGGAGCCAAGACAATTCTATTTTTTATTCTTACATTGCCAATACTAAAACCCACTAATATCCACCACCTAAATAAGATCTAAAATTCAATGTTTCGCCTATTTAATTATATTATATTTTAATATATTTTACAAGGATAATAAATTAAAAGCAGAATTTATAATTTCTGCTTTGTACAACCTTTTTCACTTATATCCTTATTAATTTCATCAATATAAATTTCTAATTTTTTAATAGTTTTTATTGTGGGATTTTCAAATTCTTCCTTGCTTATTCCCAAAAGGCCTAATTCACTTTGTTCTGGCATGCCTAACATTATCCACAAATCCAAAAAATGGCTTTGCAATTCAGTTATCTCTATTTCTTCATTAAATGTATCATTTATAAGTTGATCTAAAAGTTTATTTTTATTACTTTCTACTTTATTATTTTCCATATTAGTTAACCTTTCTAATTACAAAATATCTACAGTCATATGCACAACTTGTTTTTATATAATCCTTTAACGTTTTAATATCATTTAATTTATTACATTTTTTATTTTTATCATCATAGAATCCTTTTAGTCTAAGTTTTCCATATGCCCAATCTCCTAATATGTAATCATAATCATAAAAATAATCAGTAAATTTATCTTCTAAATCATTAAAAGAAAATCCATCCTTATAGTTTTCAACTATTTCATATTCTTTTTCATTTAAAATATATTTCTTACTCAAGATAACCACCAAGTATATTATATCACTTATAATTTATTATGTAAATTATACATGTATGTAATATTTTATTAAACAAAAAAGGATGAAAACCCATCCTTCATTAATTTAGAATATTTTACTTTAAACGTAGAACTTTAACAGCAAGTAAATCTATAACATCATCAGTTCCTATTACAATCTGATCATCATCATCTATAAATCCGGCACCTGAGTTATCAGGTTCAGTTGTTACTTCTGGTGTTACAACTGATGAATCTACAGGGTCTGGTTCAGTTATTATTTCTGATGTTGAATCAGAAGATACTACAGGATCTGGTTTTTTAGTTGGTGTACCAGTTGGTCTTGATGGTATTGTCACCGTTGGTTTTGATTCAACTGTTAATTCTGAACTAAATTCAGACTTTTCAGTAGATTCCTTTTTTGTTGTTTTTTCTGTACTAAGTTCTGTAGTTTCAATTAACGTTGTTGTTTCATATAAATTTAAATCTGATGATACTTCTGGCTCTACAAATGTAGATTCTGCTGTAACTATCGGTTCTATCTCAAGTGGTTCAGTATAATCAGGAGCTACTGTGATAGCTGTAGTTTCACCTTCAGTAGTAATTTCAGTAATTGATGTTAATTCACCTTTAGAAGTGGTACTTGCAATATATTGATTAGTACTTGTGCTAGTAAAATCAGTAGTTGAATCAGTAGTTGAATCAATAGTTGATAATTTTGTTGTAGATGTAGTCGTAAATTCAGATTTATCATCTGTTTTTCTATCACATCCTCTTAAAAATATAGCAATGACAATTGCAAGTATTCCTGTACCTGTTACTATTCTTATTGTTCTTTTTGCATCTTTTTCATTTTGTTCTTCATTAAATTCTACTTTTCCTTTAAGATTATTTTTATAAAGTTTCATTTTAGAATCCCCCTTTGTTTGAGCAGTTATAATACACTATTTTTTATATTTTGTCAAGTAATAATACAAATACTCATTGCTATAATGAGTATTTGTAAATATTAATAATTTAATATATATGGATTATCTACAGTTCCATTTCCTGATTCAATTGAAACACTAGAATCAATATATATTGCAGGTCTTATTGACATTTTATAAGTTCTGTCTGGGTAATTTTCGATAGCACCCCATTTTCCAGTATATATAGGATAAGTTGAATTACCATTATTAGCATAATTCAATGTCCAATATCCTAGAGTTTGACTATTAAATGTTGAATTTGATCCTGTCATTAATTCACCAGCGCTAATTAATCCTATTTTTGAAGTGACATAATTTCCTTGGTTATTTAATGTTGTCATTAATGGATCTTCACCTTTATTATAACTAGAATAATACCAATCTGCTGATACTAATACATTTGTTTCTTTATCTGTAAATATAGTATTATAAACATCATTGTTTAGGTATGATTCAATATTTGAACCACTATATATTCCATTATTATCATAAGTTAATCTAGCGTATGAACCATTTGGTAATTTATAGAAATCGTCCATTATTAACTTAGTAGAACCATCGGCTTTAACTATTCTCCATAACTCGGTACCAAATTTAACATATTCTCCTGTTGAACGAGTATTTAATAAATCTCCACTATTTGCAGTTTTATCCTCACCGAAGTGATATGGATTACTACTTGTACCATTTCCGGATACTATGTTAACATCACTTGAAATAGTTACTACTGGTCTAATTCCATAAGTTGCTTTAACAGGATAGTTTGGTATTTGAGTACCATCCATTTGAACAACCCATACTGCTGCAGATACAACTGGTGTCATTGTAAAGAATTGAGTACTATTATTTAAATAACTCTTGTCTGCACCTATAGCATTGTATTCATCTATTGTTAATAAACCAACATTTGAACTATATGTATTTGTACAAGAAGTTCTAATATTTGATTTAGCATAAGCTTCATATTCTGCACTATTACTTCCTACTGGTTTTAATGTATCAATGCAATAATCATCTTTTACTATTATATTAGTATTATTTAATGAATTATAAAATTCTGTGCTTAGCCATTTATTAGCATAGCTATCTGCGAAAACACTAGAAGAATCATCATATGAGAATCCACTTACAGGATCTTCAGTGATTAATTTCATAGTATTATCATCATTTATTTTTATAATTCTCCATAATTGTCCACTATACCATACATAATTATTAGTTCCATCTTTTATAAAACAATCCTCGCCAGATACACAACTATTATCACTTGATATATCTGTTGTTTGTTTTGGCATTACATTAACTATACGTTTAACAAAAGCTGTATTTCCATGTGAATCTGTAACAGTATAAGTTACTATATATTCGCCAGATTCATATACATTTATATCTTCTTCAATAGTAGCTTCTAATCCTGTATCTAAATTATCATCTATCTCTATATTAGATTCTACGTATGATTGTCCATACTTAACAATTTGAGGATTATCTCCAATAAGTTTTAAAACTGGAGGAGTTGTATCTATAACATCTACAATTATTATTAATTCTGAAACATTGTTAGCGGCATCTGTTGCTGTATATTTAATTGTATTTTTACCAATTGTAGTAATATCTAAAGTACCATTTGTATTTACTTCAATATCTTCATCAGTAACAGTTGCTGTAGGTACTAAAGACTTATCATCTTTATCAGCTTGTTCTGTAAATTCGAAAGTTTTTGTACTTTCAACTCCATTAGTATATGTATTATTTTTATAATCTACTTTAATAACTGGATATGTTTTATCAAGTTTATATGTTCCAATATTATAAATTTCAGTATTTAAAGCGTTATCTGTAACTTGTAATCTATACTGAGTACCTTCTGTTTCCTCAGAAATAACTAAATTACTTGTATAATTAGAAATTTCTAATTCTTCCCAATCAGACCATGAAGTTCCATTTTTAGAACTTGAATATTCAAGTTTAAGTATTCCACTTAAAGAATCATTAATTGAATGAATATTTATGTTAATATCCTCATTATACCAATCTTCTGAACTTTGTTGTGTTAATACAGTATAATCTAAAGTAGGATTAGATTTATCAAGTCTGTAGATTTCTTTACTTGCAATTGTTGAAGAATTTCCTGCTTTATCATATGCCTCAATAACAAATGAAATATTTGATGAATCTAGATTTATTGTAAATGATGGATCATCAACATTATCTATTCTTATCCATTCAGAATTAACATCATTAAGTTTATATCTATAATATGAAATTCCTGTTCCAGTATCATCACCAATTATATTAACTTTTATTGGTTTATTATACCATCCATTATTTATAGTTAAATTTTCATCAAGTTCATAATCAACTGTTGGATCTTTTTTATCTATTGTGAAATTAATAGTAGTTTCTTTCTCATTTTCTACTGAGTCTGTTACTTTAATAATTTCATTTATAACTTTTTCTTCATCATCAGTTGCATTAAATGTTTTTTCGATTGTTGTTTCATTTACTTTTGTCCATGATGATCCTTCTGGTAATGTAATTTCTTTATTGTATGTAATTGTTACTTTTGTATCTTCTTTTGTTACATTATCTTCTGCATTTAAAGTAGGTAAATAAGTTGTATCTTCTATTCTTAATTGTACTTTATCTACTACAAAATTAATAGTAGTTTCAACACTTTCGTTTCCTGCTTTATCTGCTACTTTTATTGTTTCATTAATAGTAGTTTCTTCATTCTCTACACCTGTAAATGTTTTTTCGATTGTTGTTTCATTTACTTTTGTCCATGATGAATTTTCTGCTAATTCAATTGCTTCACTATATACAATTGTTACTTTTGTATCTTCTTTTGCTTTTCCATTTACTAAAGCTGGTGCGTATGTTACATTTCCTACTACTTCTGGTGCTTTTTCATCTATTGTGAAATTAATAGTAGTTTCTGCACTTTCATTTCCTATTATATCTGTTACTTTTATTGTTTCATTAATAGTAGTTTCTTCATTTTCTACACCTGTAAATGTCTTTTCGATTGTTGTTTCATTTACTTTTGTCCATGTTGATCCCTCTGGTAATTCGATTGCTTCACTATATATAATAGTTACTTTTGTATCTTCTTGTGTTCTTCCATTTACTAAGCTTGGAGCATATGTTACTTCTCCTACTACTTCTGGTGCTTTTTTATCTATTGTGAAACTTA
>JAMPDH010000026.1 GCA_023665725.1 Clostridium sp.
TTTGTGAACTTGTTCCCCATGCATAATATATTTTTACTGATGTATTGCTTAAGCCAGAACCACCAGTTATAATTTATAATTATTTTTTAAGTGGTTTTATATTGAAAATACATATAATAAGAATTTACAAAAAGTTTTATGTAACAATTATGTAACTTTTTTTCTTAAAATTACCATATTTTTTTAGTTTAATTATTATTATTATTTTTAGAATTTTCATTTAAATTATTAATCAATGTAATTATATTGTTTAGTTTATCTTTAAACATATGAGAATATGTATTTAGTGTTTCATCTATTTTAGAATGACCTAAAAATTTAGCAACCATAGTTATATCCGCACCATTGTTAATTAAAAGAGAAGCACAGCTATGTCTAAAATCATGAATTCTAATTTGCTTTACATTTGAAAGAATACAATTGTTGTTTTTTCTTCTTCTAATTATATCATCACCAATAGGATGTTTACCACCAAAAATAAACCAATTTATATTAAATCTTTTATATTGAGAAATTTGTTTTTTTAATTTTTTTAAATCTTCAATTAATTCATTAGGCATTGGTAAAATCCTATTACTTGCTAAAGTTTTAGGACTAGTTATAATATATCTTTTTCCATTAACATGATCAGATATACCTTTATTTATTTTAATTAGTTTTTCTTCAAAATCAATATCCTTCCAAGTTAATGCACGTGCTTCACCTTTACGGAGACCACAAAAGTATAATATCTTCCAAAGACATTTAAACATTAAATCTTTTTCTACAGAAACAAATTGTGTAAATTCTTCATATGTCCAAAATTCCATTTCTTTTTTGATTTCGTTAGGATTTGTAAAATTACTCATTTTAGGATATACATTATTAAAATTTAGTCCATACCATTTTGTACCAAAATTCATTATAGTTTTTAAAAGCTTATATGCATAATTTCTAGTTTTATTTGAAATGTTATTATATTCTAATATTTTTTTTCTCCACAGTTCATAATGCTGTAAACTAAAATCTTTAACTTTAATATTATCAAGTAATGATATATATTTTATTCTATTTTTGTATGTTAATAAAGTAGTAATTTTAACTTTATCTTTTTGATATTCATAGAATGCTGAGTAGAGTTCTTTAAATGTTATATCATTATCAGGTCTATATTTGTCTAATTGTAAAAAAAATATACGTTCAGCTTCTTTTGCTTCAAGTTTTGTTTTAAATAATTTTGATTGGTATTGTCTTGTTTTTCCTTCTAAATCTTTATATCTAACATGAAAATTCCATTTTCTTCCATCCTTTGTCCATCTTTTTGAATCTAGTTTACTTATTGACAAATTTTATCACCTCACTTTCTTAAATAGGCAACAAAAATTGCCTAAATTTAATATTATTATGAACATCTAAATTTGTTACATAAAAGTTACATATTATACCAATATTTTTATTTAATATTTGACAAACAAAAGTTTAATAATATATACTTTATAAGGTGGATAAAATGAAAATAAAAAAGATTGAAAAACAAAAAAGTTCTAATAAATATAAAATAATTTTTGAAGATGGAACTTTTATAAATACATATGATAATGTAATATTAAATAACAATTTATTATTTGACAAAGATATAGATGATGAGTTAATTGAAAAAATAAATAAAGAAAATTCTTATTATGAAATATATAATAAAACTATTAAATTTATTCAAAAAAGGTTACGAAGTGAGAAAGAAGTAGATGAATATATAGGTGATTATAAATATAAAAAAAGAATAATTGAAGATTTGAAAAAAATAAAGTTGATAAATGATACTTCTTATATAAAGGCATATATTTCTGATCGAATATATTTAAATTTAGAAGGACCTAATAAAATTAAAAAAGATTTGCTTAATCAAAATATTGAAGAATTAGAAATAGACAAATATATAGGTCAGATTGATGAAAATATAATATTAGAAAATTTAAATAAACTAATTTCTAAAAGAATAAAATCAAATACTAGATATTCAAACTATATATTAATTCAAAAGATAAAAGATGAAATGTTAAAAAAAGGATATTGTTTAGAAATGATAAGTAGTATTTTGGAAAATGTTAAAATTACAGATAAATCTATAATAGAAAAAGAATATAAAAAACTTTATGATAAGTTAAGTAAAAAATATTGTGATAAAGAATTAGAATTAAAAATAAGGCAAAAATTATATCAAAAGGGATTTAAACTAGATGATATAGACAATATTTTATGATATATTATATAAAGAAAGAGGTATTATAATTATGTTAAAGGTAGAAAACTTATCAATAAGATATGGTACAAAAGCTTTATTTGAAAATGTTAATTTAGAGTTTAAACCAGATTGTTGTTATGGAGTAATAGGTGCAAATGGAGCAGGGAAGTCTACATTTTTAAAAGTAATAAGTGGGAATATTGAATCCACAAAAGGTAATATTTTAATAGATAAGGGAGAAAGAATATCAGTTTTATCCCAAAACCATAATGAATTTAATGATTATGAAGTACTTGAAACTGTAATAATGGGAAACACTGAATTATATAGAATTATGAAAGCTAAAGAGGCACTATATTCTAAGCTAGACTTTAATGATGAAGATGGAATACAAGTAGCTCTTTTAGAAGAAAAATTTAGTGAAATGAATGGTTGGCAGGCAGAAAGTGATGCAGCAATTTTATTAAGTGCTCTTGGAATAAAAAATGAAATGCATTATAAGAAAATGAATGAATTAAAGGATAAGGAAAAAGTTAAAGTTTTACTTGCTAAAGCATTATTTGGAGATCCAGATATATTACTATTAGATGAACCTACAAATGGGCTTGATATGAAAAGTAAGATGTGGCTAGAAGAATTTTTAATAAATTTTAAAAATACGGTTTTAGTAGTATCACATGACAGATATTTTTTAAATAAAGTTTGTACTCATATATTAGATATAGACTATGGTAAAATAAAACTATTTATAGGAAATTATGATTTTTGGTTAAAATCTAGTGAGTTAGTAAAACAACAAATGAAAGATTCTAATAAGAAAAAAGAAGAAAAAATAAAGGAACTTCAAGATTTTATAGCGCGTTTCAGTGCTAATGCATCTAAATCAAAACAAGCAACATCTAGAAAAAAAACATTAGAAAAAATAGTATTAGAAGATATAATACCTTCTAATAGAAAATACCCATATATAAATTTTGAATTTGATAAGGTTCTTTCTAAAGAGGGTATTATTTTAGAAAATATAAGTTATTCATTAAATGGGGTAGATGTACTTAAAAATATTAATATGACAATAAGACCAGATGATAAAATAGCGTTAATAGGTGAGAACGAACTCGCTAAAACTTGTTTATTAAATATAATAAGTGGTAAATTAATACCAGACACAGGAACTGTAAAATATGCTGGTAATACAAAAATTTCTTATTTTCAGAAAAATCATGATGAATTATTTAATGAAGATATAACTCTTATTGATTTTTTAAGAAAATATTCACAAAATCAAGATGAAAGTTATATAAGAGGTTTCTTAGGAAGAATGTTATTTTCTGGAGAAGATGGTTTAAAGAAAATTACTGTATTGTCTGGAGGAGAAAAAGTCCGCTTAGTTTTTAGTAAAATGATGTTAGAATATGGTAATATACTATTATTAGATGAACCTACAAATCATTTAGATATGGAATCTATTACATCACTTAATACAGCTTTGGAAAAATATATGGGTCCTATTATATTTTCTTCATTTGATCAGGAATTAATAGAGAGTGTTTCCAATAGATTAGTAGAAATAAATCAAGAGGGTAAAATAAGAGATAAACAAATAACATATCAAGAATATATAGAAAAATATGGAATAAATTAATGATAAATATATCTCAAATTATAATATATATTGTTTTGCCACTTATATTTTTATTAGTAACATTTTTTCTATACAAAAGATATAATGATGCAAAAGCTAAAGATAAAAAAAATATATTAAAAAATATAGATATTTTAGAATTATCTTATATTTATAATAAAAAAATAAGAGAAAAAGATATTAGCGCTACTATTATTTCATTAATAAATAAAGGATATTTAAAGATAAATAAAAATAAACTTATAAAAATTTCAAACTCAAATATTGTGATAGAACAAGATATTATATATAGCATTTTTAAAGATAGGCAAGAAATTGATTTAAATAGGATAAATAAACTAAATATTATTAATTTTACTTTAAAAGACATTAGGACAAAAGTAGAAATAGATAATATATATTATGAAAAAAGCTTATCTAAAAAAACATTTGTAAAATTCATTATTATATTAATGTATATATTAATAATGTTTAAAATATCATATGATATTAAAAGCGTAATTCAGGTCTTACTTTCATTATTTTCATTTATAGGTATGAAAATATTTATAGAAACAATATCTAACAATAAAAAATTTACAAAAATAATAGGTTCCGTAGTTGGTATATGTTTACTTGTTGGACCTATAATTTTAATTGCTAATAATATTTCAAATATATATTATTTACTAATATATATTATAAGTTTATTACTTGTTACAATAATGATTATATTTAATTTATTAATGCCTAAAAAAGTAGCTAAAGTTGAAATAATAAACCAATTAAATATTTTAAAAGATTATATTGAAACAAAAAAAATATCTTCGTTATTAGAACATAACAACGATATATATTATAATGTTTTACCATTAACTTATATACTTGATTTAGAAGAAGACTTTTATAATATTGGAAAAAAATTGAAGATAAAAAATTTAAATAAAATAATATAAATATCAATAAAAAAAGGATTTTTAAAATATTTTAAGTATATTAGTTTTAGGTGATAAAATGAATATGCTTTTAAAATATTTAAGAAAAAATTATTATAGATCTAACGAAAATATAAGAATAGTTATAGGTAAATACTATAAGATTTATGTAATATTATTTAATAAAAATTATGATTTTAATATTACACTTGAAATAATAATGAAAAATTTTGATGTTAGAATTATAAATAGAATAAAATCTTTAAAAAAAATTAACAAAAATTATAAACCAAGTAAAATTATTTTGACATACAAAAAATAGGAAAAATTTCCTATGCACTTTTTCTTTTTATCAATTGCTTTATTGGATTATTATGTAATAGATATAGTGTTTTATTTGTTATGACTTCTAAATCACCCATATATTCTATAAATGTTGCTCCAAATCCTGCTTTAAAATCTATTAATCCAGAATATTTATTTTGCTCTATAAGTATATTACTAACACCACCTAAATTAAGGATTTTAATATTTTCATTTTTATATTTTTTAATTAATTCCCAAATAAGTAAATATTTAGCATCTAAAAATTTATATTCACTATTATAACTATCTATTATTATATGAGCTTGATTATTATTTTTTATAACAAGTGCGAATGCTAATACAATACCATCTGGGTAATCTTTAATCATTTCAGTTGCTTTTATTAACTTTATTCTGCTAGTTTCAAGTTTATAGTCTATATCTAATTTTAAGTTTATTAATTTAGAACTATTATTACTTTGTATAATTTTATAATTTATATTTTGTACACTCTGTTGAGCACTATTATATTTAGATTGTCTATTTATTAAGTGTTTTTTTGTATCTATTTTAGCAATATATAAATCCGCATTATCATTAAAATTAAAATAATTATATAAATCAATTAAGTATTTTAAATCTCTTGGATATCTATTTTTTACTTGTTCATATAAAAGTTTAATATCATCTTTATCCCCAACTTCTATGTGAATTCCATTTTCATAAGCTTTTTTAATTTTGGCTTTATGGTTTTTACTTAATGAGTCATATAGGTTATTTTTAGATAAATCAATAATAGCTTCAAATCTAGGACGTTGGGCTTCAAAATAGTTATTATATCCATAGTGATGATAATCAGGATCACTCATAATAGAACTATATATATCATTATAATTATTATTACAATAAAATTTATTTTTACTGCCATCATAAGCATTTTTTATTATCATTGGACTAAGTTTAACAGCGGCAACACCTTTTTCACCTAGAAACTTTTTCATTTCTTGATTAAATATATGAGTTATATTTAAATCATTGTAATTTATTAGAAATCCACGTGGAGCATATGCATAATAATATCCATGGTGTTTTTCTAATAATATTAATGATGCGGCAATAATTTTATTATTATCTATAAGCCCTATAAACTTAGTTTTATATCCTTGGTTACTCATTACAAAAGCATATTCTTTAGTTTGAAATACAGAATTACTAGGAAATGCTTTAGTAAATATATCAAATTCATCATTAGATAATTCTTTCATATACATAAAAATTCCTCCAATAATTAACAAATTATACCATTATAACACAAATATAATATAAATAACAAATAAATTTTACAAAAATATATATAAAATTCTATTTATGATATATTGATTCAGATTATAGAATATGATAATATTAAAAATAGAGAAGTTAAAAATTATGAATAAAGAATTAAAAAATTTGAGTAGAAAAAATACAATTAAAACAGTCGTAATAACAATTATTATTATGTTAATACTAGAATTATTAGTGTATTTAATATGTGATAATCTAAAACTTAAAAATAATAAAGAAATAGATAATAAAACAAATAATAGTGAATTAAATAATAATACATATAATCAAGGAAATAACAATGAATCTAACCAGGAAAATAATGGAAAGGTAGGATTAATAAGTGAAATTCCAAGTAAAAATGGATATACAGGAGTACTTAGAATAGTATATTTAGATCCAACAGATTTAACAAAAATATGTACTGCAAGTGATGTAAATAGTGATATAGGAACAAAAACGGGATGTATGAAATGGTATGCATATGCTGAGGGTGCAACAACATATACAATGATATTAGATCATAATACATCAGCAGGAATAAAATGGAATGGCGGAGCTAATGGTAATGGCATGAAAAAAATCGTTGAAAAATTCAAAAGTGATACAAAAGATTGGGCTAGCGAATTAAATGCAAGATTAATTACAATCGATGAGATTTGTGAAATCACTGAAAATATGAGCTGGTGTTTATCTACAAAAGAATCTAGTTTCTATTTTGATACTCTAACATTAGAACCTACATATGAAGGAAAGTATGGATGGTTATATGATAGGGCAAGTTCAGATTGTGAGTCATATGGATGCTTAAATAATGCTACAGGTGAAGGATCTACAATTGGTTATTGGACTGGTGATATATCTTATATCAATGCTAATGCTTGGAATATAAGTAGTCAAGGTTTCATCAATGTTAACTATATTGGGGATGCACAAAATGTTGGGTTACGTCCAATTATAACTGTGTCAAAGTCTATAATTAAATAATATAAAATTAATAAAAGATCTATTGATAAATCAATAGATCAGATTGTCGACAAACCCCACATTTAAAAAAATGTGAGGTTTTCTTTTTTATAT
>JAMPDH010000027.1 GCA_023665725.1 Clostridium sp.
AAAAATACTTCTTTAAATGTTCTATCATATTTACATGAATAAAACTTATATTCTAAATTTTGGTTTATCATATTTTTTTCTCCTTTTTTAGAAATAATATACATAAACATCTTTTATTTCAAATATAAGTTTTTTTATTTTTGTTGTTTTTAATATCCAAATATTTCATTTTATTACTTATAAATTTTTTATTTTGTCTTTAATATTAATCATATATAAGTTATAATTTATTATTTTATTCATTATTAATATATTTTAAAAAAACAACTAATTTTTTTTAGTTGTCATTACATTATTACTATTTTATTATAAATTATTAAAATCATTTTCATTTCCACCTATAACATGTATAGGTGCATCCTCAAATATATCTTTTTCAACAAATATTTTATCTAACTTTTCTCTTATTTGCTCTTTACTAAATGGTTTTGGTATATAATCTGTAAATCCTTCATTTATATACTTCTCTTCACTTCCTGAAAGTGCATCTGCTGTTAATGCTATTACTGGGGTTTTAAAATCTTTATTTTCTTTTAATTTATCTAATGTTGTTTTTCCACTCATATTTGGCATCATTATATCCATTAATATTAAATCATAGGTATTTCCATTTGTTATTTTTTCTAAACATTCTTTTCCATCATTTGCTTCATCTATTTCTAATCCAAAATTATCAAGCGCTCTACGGGCTACTTTTATATTTAATTTATTATCATCTACTATTAGTATTTTTTTATTTCCATATTTTACATTTGGTATTTCTTCTTTTTCTATTACTGTTGTTGTTATTTTTTCCTCATTTAGTATTCTACTTGCTGTATCCATTAATTCTTTTTCTGTCATTGGTCTCATTAATTTATTTATCTTTTGTTGTATACTTGCTATAAATATTGAACCTTTTCCATATTGACTTTGTACGTTTATTTTTCCACCCATCATTTCTACTAAACTTTTTGTTATTGCTAGTCCTAACCCTGTCCCTTCTGTTGTTGTATTTCTTTCTATGTCAAGGCGTTCAAATTTTGTAAATAGTTTATTTATATTTTCTGCTTTTATTCCTCTTCCTGTATCTTGAACACTTATTATTAAATTTGATATATTTTTACTTGTATTATTTATGCATCTTACTGTTAAATTTATTTCTCCTTGTTCTGTATATTTTATTGCATTTGTAAGTAAGTTATTTACTATTTCTTTTACTTTTCCTTTATCTCCTATTACTTCATATGGTATATCTTCTGCTAGATTTAGTTTAAAGTCTATTGGTTTTTCTCCTATTCTTGTACTTGTTACTCTACACATCTTTGTTATTTCTTCTTTAAAGTTATATGTTGTTTCTACTATTTCCATTTTATTACTTTCTATTTTATTTATATCTAGTATGTTACCTACTATTTCTAGTAGTGTTTGTGATGCATTTTGTATATCTATTGTATCTTCTAATACTTCTTTTGGTACTTCATTTTTATATCTTCCTATATCGTCTGATAGACCTACTATTGCATTTAATGGTGTCCTTATTTCATGACTCATACTACTTAAAAAGTCTGATTTTGCTCTGTTTGCTTTTTCTGCTTGATTTTTTGCGAGTTCTAGTTGTTCTATCATTTTTAAGTCTGGATTCTCTATTGTATGATACATAATTGTTGTTACAATAACCAACACAAATGTCATAAGTCTAAACTCTGGAAATAAATTTTGTATTACAACTGAAATTATCCCTAGTAAAATACAACCTATAACGGGCAAAAATTTTTTATTATTAATGTTTTTTAAGTTAAATAATAAACATAAAACCCAAAGAATAAAGCATACTCCACAAAAAATATAACTCAATGTAACTGATGGTCCATATGTGTAAACAGCCATATCTTCATTATGAAAATATATAGGAAGAATAAACATGATACCATTTAAAATTATCCATATTAATAATAAAACTGGATTCAAAATAGTTCTATTTTTTTGTCCGTTAAATTTATTAATCGAAATTACTAATACATAATCAGTAAATAATATCAGCCAAGTAATTAAAAACGTTAAGTATAATTTCCCTATTACGTCACTTATTATAGCTATTGGATTAAGGCATAAATAATAACAAGGTATACCAATTATACATCCTAATAAAGTCGTTAAAATTATTTTTTTATATATTTTAGTGTCAAAATTTTCTATGCTTTTTTTTGAAAAAAAAACTAAAGTTATAAGTATCATAAATATTAGACCACAAATTGTAAATGAAATTCCTGCATTCATTTAATTATCACCTACCATGTAATAAATTATATCATATATCTAAAAAAAAATATAATTTTAATCAAAAAAAGGGATATTTTATACCCTATTTTTTAAACTTAATTTTTTGTTTTTTTCAAAAAATATATTATCCATAATATATATATCCATATCTTCAAATTTATTTGATGACAGAGTTGTAAAATCAATTTTACCATTCATTGTATATGGTATTTTATCAACAAAAGTTATAACTAAAGCTCTTTCACGCTCTCCTAGTCTCTCTAAACAATAATCATCAATCATTTTTGCAATAATATTTAAATTTTGTTTTATATTTTTTAATTGAACAAATGCTGTTGGTACTGTACCATTTGCATCTTCATTTATTTTTATACCAACGACAGCACAATTTTCAACTAAAGGGTGTGAAATAATTGTATCTTCTATAGGTGAGCAAGCAACAGTGTGTCCATCTGGTCTCATCATAACTCTTTTATATCTATCATGATAAATTAAATCTCCAAATTCATTTATTTCCATCTTATCGCCTGTACGATAATATTTTTTACCATTTTTTATAATTGTAATTGCTTCTGTTGCTCTATCATTATTAAGATATCCTAGCATCATTGTTGGCCCACTTACACATAATTCCCCAGGTTGATTATATCCTAATTCTTCCCCTGTTAATGGATCAATAATAATTACATCATTTGCAGGTAACGCTATTCCAACACTCTCAGAATTATACTTTAATTTTTCATCAGAAGTAGTTGAAACAACACCTCCAAATTCTGTCGCACCATAACCTATTTTTAATAATACTTTTGAACCACCTTTTTGTAAAGCAATATTAATATTTTCAATAGATTTAGAAGAAATCCAATCCCCTCCTGTAACAGGTATTTCAATATTTTGACACATATCTTTATTTATCTTAATATTAGCTAATTGATCCCAAAATTTTGGAACTCCTAAGGCGGCGTTTGATTTAGTTTTTAAAATTAACTTTGCATAATCTTGCGGTTTAAATTTAGGAATCATTACAACGTCCCATGCATTTGCAAAAGAGTGATGAAATCCACAAAATGAACCATATGCTGAAAAAAAAGGTATAGCCCCTAAAAATCTTTTGTTAGGTACAATATATTTAGAACCATATGACATATTTTTTACCATTGCATTATAATTTTCATTTGAAAATAATCCTGCTTTCATACTATCTGCTGTAGTACCACTTGTATATAGTGCGGTAACAGGTTGGTTTTCTTCATATATAGTAGAATAATTTCCAGTTTGTAATTCAGATAATTTTAAAAAGTGATCCAATTGTTCATACATGCCATATTTATCTTCCTTTTCCATTGCTTTTTGTAAATGGTTTTTTAAACTATACAACATATTTGCAGGTAATGATTCAATAGTTTGGTCTAAAATATTTTTTGGTAAAGCATGTGATGGAGAAATACTAATTATTTTTTCAACCTGTAATTTATATTTTATATTTTCTATTTTATCTTTACATATATCTTGAACAACAAACAACAATTTTGAATTAGAAAAATTAACTCTTTCTTTTATACCATCGGGATTAGTTCTTGGATCTATCATATTGGATACACCACCAACAATATTAACCGCATATTTTAAATAAATAACTTCGGGTATATTTGGTAAGCATATAGAAATAAAATCACCTTTTTGTATGCCAAATTTGTTTAAAGCTTTTGCATATTTTATAATTTCATTTTTCATTTCCTCATATGTTATTTTTATTCCAAAATATTCAATGGCAATTTCATTATCAAATTTATCGGTTCTTTCGAACATGAAATCAACCATTTTTTTATAAATTCCTTCATATACTTCTTTTCTTGCATCATCACTATAATTTACTAAATGAGGACTATCATTAGAAGGTAATGTTAAATTATCTAATGACTTTCTTTTTAAATCATTAATCATATAAAGCCTCCTATACTATTTTTCAATTAAATTGTGCCTATTTTAGCATAAAACATTTATATTGTCAATCTACATCAATATAACAATCGTTACGTCATATTAAAATTAAAAAAAGCAACTATTTAATAGTTACTTTATCTCAGTAATTTCATTAATATCTTTATTTTCAATATAAATTACTGATAACTTGCTTCCTTCTTCTATAAAAGGCAAAACATTAGGGCTTACCTTAATAGACACCTTGTACTTATTATTATCCATATCTAATAAATAATAATATGTATTGCCATCTATAGATACTGTATATATTTTATTTAAAACTATATCTTTATTATTAGTTACCCCACTTTGTATATCGCTTCCTAGATAATTACTTATAGCACGTTCTATACCTAAACTTGAATCAGTTACAACAACACGTTGATAATTAGTTACATCAACTAATGCGTACATCTTAACTAACTCTGCATTATCTTTTAATGATAATAAATATGTTGGCTTATTATTTAAGTTAATGAGTAGTGGAAAGGATGCTTTATAATTCATTTGTTGTACTTGACCTTCTGCACTATCCATAGCTGAATATTCTTCAGCTCCTGATACATTATAAAATATAGTCTCTTTAGTTCTTAAATTACATAAAATAAATCCAATATTTGATTCATCACTTAAAACAGAGGTAATTCCTGTATATAAATATACATCATCATCTATTACTGTATAATTATATCCATCCGTTGTATTTACAACACCTTTTTGACTAAATAATGAATTTAAAAATCCATTTTTATAAGTTCCCCAGTCATTGATTTGATCTATTACTAAATCTGCTGAATATACATGATCTACCCATTTAGGCACATCATTTACAGAATATTTAGTACTGCTGCCTGTAATAGGATCAAGTATTATTACTCCACTAACTTCTTCTTTTAAACCTACTCCTGTATATTTTAATGTTGGTATTATCCAATATGGATTACCATCATTATCTATTTCAAAATTTGCTTCTCCAAATATATCAGTTAAATATGTAAACCTAAGTTTTCTATATAGATTTTCATTTAATATAGCAGAAGGCATATATTTCATTCCCTTATCAAGTCTTACAAGTTCTGAGGAACCTGTTACAGAATTAACTTTTATATATCCTGGAACCCCATATGTGTGATTTGCAATGTATTTTATAAGACCTGCATATTCTAAGGGTGTAACTCTTACTATATCATTATTATAATTTATTTGAGTGTATAAATCAGATACCTCAAATTGGGAAACTAAATCTGTCATTTGCCCCATTACTCTATCTCCTAATTTAGATGAAGAATCTTTATCTATAAGTGGAAGAGTTGATATATCAGCAACTGGTATATCTTTTGAAAAATCACCATTTTCATTTATATATATTCTATTATGATATGACTTTGCATTAAATATAGGTGAATTTATTAAGTTAATAAAAATGATTGCTAAAAGTATAACCCCTATACAAATCCAAACACGTTTAAATTTATCATTCTGTTTAGGGATTTTATTAACTAAAATATTTCCTTCTAATTTTAAGTTAGAGCAGGCTGCGATTAAAGTATAAACACCTACTACTAATATTAGAAACAACCAAAATGAAAAACTAGAAGGATTAATTGGCGGCAACATAAAATAATATAAAACTCCACCAAATAAAATTGTTATTAAGGTTATTATAAAATATTTAATCCATCTTTTTTCTTCATATTCAATTACTTTTTTCTTCATATTTTATGCCTCCAAATCTTCTATCTCTTTTACTATATTCAAGTATTGCTTTATCAAATTCTTGTTGCTTAAAATCAGGAAAATATGTACTTGTAAAATATAATTCTGAATATGCTAATTGCCATAACATAAAATTACTTACTCTATATTCTCCACTTGTTCTTATAAGCAAATCTATAGGTTCTAAATCATTATATAAATATTTTGAAAATGTTTCTTCATTCAAATTATCTATATTAAATTTATTATTATTTATATCATTAATTACTTTTTTTACAGTATCTATTATTTCAGCATGACCACCATAATTTATACAAATATTTAATATTCCATTTGTATTTTTAATAGTTTCACTTTCTAAATAATTCATTGCTTCTATTACCTTCTTTGGTAATGGCGAAGATTTTCTACCTGAAAAAATAACTTTAATATTTTTTTCTTTGAAAAATTTACTATCTTTTTTAAATTTGTCTATAAATAAATTCATTAAAAAATCGACTTCTTCTTCACTTCTTTTAAAATTTTCTGTTGAAAAAGCAAAAACACTTAATATTTTTACTCCTTTACTTAATATGTAAAAACTTAAATCTTTCAAATTTTCATATCCTTTTAAATGTCCTTTACTTCTAGATAAACCTCTTTCTTTTGCCCATCTACCATTTCCATCTAATATTATGGCAACATGATTTGGTACTTTTAAATTGCTATAATCCATATATACTCCTTCTTATATAAATTATTATATCATAATTAATTATAAAATTGTATTTTAATTATATGCAAAAAAGAAATGTATATTTCAATTACATTTCTAAAATTTTATTTTAAATTTTCTATTTCAGAGACTGATAATTTAGTTGATATTGCTATTATATTTTTATCAATTCCTTCTTTAAGTAAATTTTTAGCTATTTCTATTGCTTTATTAGAACTTCCTTTTTCAATTCCTTGCTTAATTCCTTTTTTTAAACCTTTTTCTATAGCCTT